>NZ_QAIU01000577.1:0-2394 GCF_003061205.1 Pseudomonas sp. HMWF006 | reverse complement strand
CACCGCCGTTCGCGCCCAGCGGCCCGAAACCGTGGGCATCATCGACCATCAACCACGCGCCTTTGGCTTTGGCTTCACGGGCCAGTGCGGGCAGGTCGGCAATATCACCGTCCATGCTGAACACGCCATCGGTGACCACCAGCGTATTGCCGGTGGCTTTCTCCAGACGCTTGGCCAGGCTGTCGGCATCGTTGTGCAGATAACGATTGAAGCGCGCGCCGGACAACAGCCCCGCATCCAGCAACGAGGCGTGGTTGAGGCGGTCTTCCAGCACCGTATCACCCTGCCCGACCAGCGCCGTGACCGCGCCGAGGTTGGCCATGTAACCGGTGGTGAACAGCAGCGCACGCGGGCGACCGGTGAGATCGGCGAGCGCTTCTTCGAGGGCATGGTGCGGGGCGCTATGGCCGATCACCAGATGCGACGCCCCGCCACCCACGCCCCAACGCGCGGCGCCGGCACGCCAGGCTTCGATCACCTGCGGGTGATTGGCCAGGCCCAGGTAATCGTTGTTACAGAACGCCAGCAACGGCTGGCCGTCGACCACCACTTCAGGCCCTTGCGGGGACTCGAGCAGCGGTCGCTGGCGATAGAGATTTTCGGCACGACGGGCAGCAAGGCGTGCGGCGAGATCGAAAGACATGCAGGCCTCGACAGTCAGATCACATGAATCACGATGGACACAGCGCCTGTGGGAGCTGGTTCGCCAGCGATGGCGGCGGCACATTCGACATAGATGTCGCCATCCAGTCCGCTATCGCTGGCGCGCCAGCTCCCACAGGGTTTTGTATCGCATCAAAGAAATCAGACCGCAGCGTTATAGAACTGCTCGCTGCTCTTCTGCTCCACCAGCGCCTGCTCGATCGCCGCCTGGTGCACTTCATCGGAATGCTCTTCGCGCGCTTCCGGTTGAATGCCCAGACGTGCGAACAGTTGCATGTCCTTGTCGGCCTGCGGGTTGGCCGTCGTCAGCAACTTGTCGCCGTAGAAAATCGAGTTGGCGCCGGCGAAGAACGCCAGGGCCTGCATCTGCTCGTTCATCGCTTCGCGGCCGGCGGACAGGCGCACGTGGGATTGCGGCATGAGGATGCGCGCTACGGCGAGCATACGGATGAAGTCGAACGGATCAACATCGTCGGCGTTTTCCAGCGGCGTACCGGCGACCTTCACCAGCATGTTGATCGGCACCGATTCCGGATGCTCCGGCAGGTTGGCCAACTGGATCAGCAGATTGGCGCGGTCGTCCAGCGACTCGCCCATGCCGAGAATACCGCCGGAGCAGATCTTCATTCCCGACTCACGCACGTAGGCCAGGGTCTGCAGGCGCTCGCTGTAAGTACGGGTGGTGATGATGCTGCCGTAGAACTCAGGCGAGGTGTCGAGGTTGTGGTTGTAGTAATCGAGGCCGGCCTTGGCCAGCGCTGCGGTCTGCTCCTGATCGAGACGACCGAGGGTCATGCAGGTTTCCAGACCCATGGCTTTCACGCCTTCGACCATCTTCAGCACGTACGGCATGTCTTTGGCCGACGGGTGTTTCCACGCCGCGCCCATGCAGAAGCGCGTCGAACCGATGGCTTTGGCGCGGGCGGCCTCTTCGAGAACCTTCTGCACTTCCATCAGCTTTTCTTTTTCCAGACCGGTGTTGTAGTGACCGGACTGTGGGCAGTACTTGCAGTCTTCCGGGCAGGCGCCGGTCTTGATCGACAGCAGGGTCGAAACCTGCACGCGGTTGGCGTTGAAGTGTGCGCGGTGCACGGTCTGCGCCTGGAACAGCAAGTCGTTGAATGGCTGTACGAAGAGGGCTTTGACTTCGGCCAGAGACCAGTCGTGACGCAGGGTGGCAGTAGTGCTCGCGCTCATGGGTAGTTCCTTGGTTATGCTTGGCTCGCGACCGGGGAAACGGAATACCCACAGGCGCTACACGGATGTTCGGCATATTTAAGGAAGAGTCATGCGCTGTCAACCACGATACAAAGGACAGGTTTACATCTGTTTAAAAAACGTACAGACCTGCTTACTGTGCGATGAGCCTGCAGACGAAAAAACGCCCCTCTGCGTGGCCTGCGAAACCGAACTGCCATGGCTCGGCGACCATTGCCAGCGCTGCGCCCTGCCACTCTCCGCCGCCGACCTGACCTGTGGCGAGTGCCTGCTAGAGCCGCCGGCGTTCGAACAGGTGGTGGTGCCGTGGCGCTATGGCTTCCCGGTCGACAGTTTGATTACGCGCTTTAAACACAACGCGAAATGGCCGTTTGGTCACCTGCTCGCCGACGTTGCCGGACAATACCTGCAACATCGTTTCGATGAGGGGTTGCCGCGTCCGGATGTGTTGTTGCCAGTGCCGCTGGCGAACAAACGTCTGCGTCAACGCGGGTTCAACCAGCGCGCCAACAT
>NZ_QAIU01000576.1:0-2718 GCF_003061205.1 Pseudomonas sp. HMWF006 | reverse complement strand
TCTATGACCTGCGCACCCCCAGCGAAATCGCTGCCACCCCCGACACGATGCTGAGTGGCGCCACTTACGAAAATATCGACATCATCGGCAGCACCACCTCCGGTTCGAACATCACCAATATTTCGTTCAAAAGCGCCGCCGACGCCATCGCCATGATGGAGCAGACCAACCGCGCCTTCGTCAGCGATGCCGGCATGCGCGGCCAGTTCGGCACGTTGTTCAACGAACTGGCCAGCGTCGACGCCGCCCAACTGTTCCACTGCACCGCGGGCAAGGACCGCACCGGCTGGACCGCCGCCGTATTGCAGAGTATCGCCGGTGTCGACGACGCCACGATCATGGCCAACTACCTGGCGACCAACGACTACACCGCCGCCCGTGTTGCCGCGACCCTCAAAGCCTTGCCGGCAAGCATGGCCGCGATCTACGAACCACTGCTCGGCGTTCAGGCCAGTTATTTGCAGGCCGGTCTCGATGAGGTCAAAACCGAATACGGCAGCATGGACAACTACCTCAAACAAGGCCTCGGTCTGTCGCAGGAAACGATCTACGTCCTGCGCGGCAAACTGGTCGAATACCACAGCCTGCCGGGTCAGGCCGGGCTGATCGGCAACGCCGCAGCCGGCGCCGAATTGCTCCGGCAGTTACAGAACACTCAACTGTCCGGCACCTACAGCGCCTACAACTATTACCTGCAGTCGGCCATCGACGCCGGCACCCTCGGCGGTGTCGAATCCCAGGTCGGCGGTCAGGTCCACGCCGACACCGCCAGTTACCTGCTGCGCGAAAACGCGATGATCGAACAAGCCGCCGCACCGTTCGCCAGCGGCAGCGACCTCAAAGTCGGCCGATATCGCCTGTGGAGCACCGCGCTCGCCAGTTACCTCGGCACCGACGGTTCGGCCCACGCCGAGAGCAGTAACGAACACAGCCAGGGCCTGATGGTCGGCATCACCCAGCGCTTCAGCGAACAACTGAGCGCCCGCGGTGGCTTCGGTTACAGCAAAGGTAGCGTTGGCGGCGCGGGCGGCGAAGCCGACACCGACTTCACCTTCCTCAACCTCGGCGCCCGCTACGGCTTTGCAAGCCTGGAACGCGGCTTGTTCGTCGACGCCAACGCCAGCGCCGGCTACGTCGACTATGACAGCAAACGCGACCTCGGCGGCGGCCTCGGCACTGCCAAAGGCGACACCCACGGCAAGCTCAGTGGCGCGACGTTGGCGCTCGGCTACCGTGCCCCGGTCAACGGCATGACCTTCGAACCGAGCCTCGGCTTGCGTGTCAGCCACCTCGACCTGAACGGCTTCAAAGAGCAGGGCAGCGAACTCTCGCTCGACGTCGACGACAACAAGCAAACCCGCCGCAGCGCCGTCGCCAACCTCAACATCGGTTTCGCCCCGCTGGCGATGGGCAACTGGCAACTGGTGCCCGGCGTGCAGGTCGGCTACGAACACGTATTCGGCGAGCATCAGGTCGAAAGCCAAAGCCAACTGCTGGGCCTCGACATCGAGCAACGCGCCGCCTTCGACAACCGCGACCAGTTCAGCGGCGGCGTCAACGTCATGGCCAGCCTCGGCGCCCTGAGCCTGGGCGCGCAAGTGGCGGCCAACGGCGGGGGCGACAGCCACGGCTACAGTGGCGGCCTCAAGGCCAGCTACGCGTTCTAAAAAAACACACACAAACTGTAGGGGCGAGCAGGCTCGCTCCTACAATTAGCTTTCCAGCTTATGAGCTGATTAATCCCGAACCCTGAACTCAGCGGGACTCACTCCATAAGCCCCCTGAAAATACCGACAAAACCGCCCGACATTACTAAACCCGAACCGCAACGCCACCTCCGTCACCGACGCCGAGCCGCGCTGCTTCAACACTTCATAAGCCCGTTCCAGCCGCACCTGCCGCTGATACGCCACAATCGACATCCCGACAAACCGCCGAAACCCTTCCTGCAACGCCCTCTGACTGACATGGCTCAACCGCGCCAGCTCCACACCACTGACCAACTGCTCCGGATGCGCCTGAATAAACGCCATCGCCAACTTCACATGCCGTGGCGCCACACTCGGCGCCGGCCGCCGCAACGCCTCGGAAAAATTGTGCGGCCACGCCTCCAGCACCGCATCAATCAACATCTCGCGCAATCGCGACGGCATCAACGTGCCGCTGTTGATCAACAGATCAAACTCAGTGCCTGTGGCCAGATCGATCAGCGCCTTGATGCCCTGAAAGGCTGCGGTGTTCAGATCAACGCTGGGTTCAAAAGCGATCTTCTCCAGAATCGGTTTTTCCAACAGTGCCGAGAGTCGCTCGGTGAGCTGATGGCGATTGATCGACATGCCGTGATGCGCGTGATCATCGAAGAAACGCATAGAGCGAATGTCAGCCTTGTCGATTGCCAGGCCAACGTGCGACACACCGATGGACTCGGTGGCGTGGTTGAACACGATCTTGCCCGCAGTGGGAATGACGAACGTGATCTCGTCCTGCGGATCGGGAAAAGAAACGCTGAAGTCGCCGTGGTAATGCATGCGCCGAAAACTGACACCGTCATGCCGACCATAGACGCCGCCGATGATGATGCTGGAGGGCGGGGGCGGAGTGTCGGCGTAGCGATTGCCGAAGAGTCTGGAGAAGAGGGCACCGAAGTCGTCGGAACGGAGATTGTCGGAGCGCAGGATGATTTGTTGGCGAAGTGGGGTTGTGGACACCTTGGGGGGC
>NZ_QAIU01000575.1:4299-5743 GCF_003061205.1 Pseudomonas sp. HMWF006 | reverse complement strand
GCACCGGGCATGCCCGTCTGCTGCCGACCAGCGCGGTAATCACACCGACCGGAATCACCTGACCCTTGATCAGGGTGCGCGACAGCACGTCGGCGGCAATCAGAAACACCGCGCCCCCCAATGCGCTGGCCGGCAGCAGACGGGCATGCCCGGTGCCGAGCAACAGGCGCGCCGCATGGGGAATCACCAGGCCGACAAAGCCGATCGAGCCGACAATCGACACCATCACCGCCGTTACCAGCGCCGCGCAACCGATCAGCACAATCTGCACCCGCCGCACCGGTATGCCGAGGGACGCCGCCGAATCCGCGCCAAAGGTAAATGCATCCAGCGCGCGCCGATGCCACAGGCACACCAGCAAGCCGAACAGGGCCACCGGCACCGCCAGCCACACCGACGGCCAGCGCACGCCGCCGAGATTACCGAGCAGCCAGAACATGATGCCGCGCGCCTGCTCGGAACTCGCCGAACGGGTAATCAGAAACGCGGTGAGCGCATTGAACAGCTGCGAGCCGGCGATCCCCGCGAGAATGATCTGCCCGGTGCCGTTGGCCGAACCGCTGACACGGGCCAGCAGAATGACCAGCACGAACGCCGTTACCGCGCCGGCAAAAGCTCCGGCGGACAGCGAAATCGCCCCGGCGCCAATCCCGAGCAGCGCCACCATCACCGCGCCGGTCGAGGCCCCGGCGGAGATGCCGAGCAAATAGGGATCGGCCAGCGGATTGCGCAGCAGCGACTGCAAAATCACCCCGCACGTCGCCAGACCGGCACCGCACGCGGCGGCGACCAAGGCGCGGGTCAGGCGGTAGTTCCAGACAATGCCTTCGTCGATCGGATCGAGCGCATGCCCGGCGGTCCACAGCTTGTTGGCCAGCACTTTTAGCACCACGTCCGGAGCAATCGACGTCTCTCCGATGGCGACCCCCGCGAGCACGGCGATCAACAGTGTCGTCAGGGCCAGTAGTGCGCGGATCAGGCTTTTATTCATTGCGACAGGTCATAGCCGTTGAGGGCCGTGGCCAGTTGCTCGATGCCATCGAACGTGCGCAGGCTGGCCTGCATGGCCAAGGCGTCGAGAATGATGATGCGGTTGTTTTTCACCGCGTCCATGTTGCGGGTCACCGGGTCGCTGCGCAGGAAGGCGAGTTTCTTCTGATAGTCGTCAGCGGGGAAGCGCCGGCGATCCATGCGTGCGATGACGATGAAGGTCGGGTTGGCCTTGGCGATGGTTTCCCAGCCGACCGTCGGCCACTCTTCATCGGATTGCACCACGTTGCGCACGCCGAGGGTGCTCAGCATGAAATCGGGAATGCCTTTGTGTCCGGCCACGAAGGGCTCGATGTCCATCTGCGCACTGGAGAACCAGACCACGGCACTTGCGTCTTTCAATTGTTTGCCCTGAGCCGTGGCGACTGATCGGGCGAGGCTGGCCTTGAGTTGT
>NZ_QAIU01000575.1:3005-4289 GCF_003061205.1 Pseudomonas sp. HMWF006 | reverse complement strand
CTCTTGTAAATCGTGTCGATGCGAAACGGCGCCAGCCGGGTGCCGTCGGCGCCGACGAGGTTGTCCTTGGCTTCGCAATCGGAGGGCAGCAGGTACGTCGGAATCTTCAGCTCGTGAAACTGCTCGCGCGTGCCCACCGCACCCTGTGGGCCGACCATCCATTCCAGCTCCACGGCGACCAGTTCCGGGCGCTTGCCGATCACCGCTTCGAAACTCGGCTCGTTATCGGCCAGGCGTTCGATCTTGTCGTTCTGCGCCTTGTACGTGGCCAGCACGTCGTTGAACCACAGCGAGGTGCCGATCACCTTGTCGCCCAGGCCCAGGGCGTAAAGCATTTCGGTGCCAGCCTGGCCGATGGTGACGGTGCGCGTGGGGGCGTGCTGGAAGGTCAGGGTGCTGCCGCAGTTCTCGACGGTCAGTGGATAGGTCGTCGGCGCTGCATGGGCGAGCGCGCAAAGACTCAGGCCGGTGAGCAGGATGGCAACGCGGGGCAGCAGCATGGGCAGTCTCCAGGGGAACCGTACGCAAGGCGGGGAGAGTACGGTCTGGAAACACACCAGCGAACGCAGTCATGGCAACAGCGCAAGGCTGCTGATCAAACGAAGACGCGCACGGCACGATGTCCTTCCCGGACACCCCGCCGGTTAGTAGTCACTGTGCCGGCAGGTCTCCTGACTGATGCGTCATCGCCCGTGCTCCGGCCTTCCCGGGTTCACCCAGTGGCAGTCGTGGAGCAGGCTCAGCACCTACAGTTGCGGGGGCAGTTCCGAACGATGCGCTGACGCACCTCGGATTCCCTATTAATTCCGTATGGAAACCGGCGGCGGCATGGTAGTCGATCGAGCCGCTTTAGGGGAGACGAATCTGCCGGAGGGGGATTAATGCTTGCTCATCAAACCGTGCAGTACGCCCAGGCGCAGGCCCGGTTCGGACGGCACCATCTGCGAAATGCCGAACACTTTGAACGCCGCCAGCATCAACACCAGGCCACCGGGCAGAATGCTCTGGCGGTGCGCTTGCAGGCCGGCGAGTTTCAGTTGCTGGACGTTCTTCACTTTCAGCAGCAGTAACGACAGGCGCAACAGCCCACCGTAGGTAATGCCGTCGTGGCCGAAGTCGTTCAGGCGATTGGCCTTGAGCACCTTGGCGAGCATGCGCGCGGTGCCGGAGGAGCCAATGGTTTGCTGCCAGCCTTGCGCGCGATAGCGGCGGGCGACTTTTTCAAATTGCAGGATGGCGACGCGCTCGGCTTCTTGCAGAGCACCGGGGGTAATGCGCCCATCG
>NZ_QAIU01000575.1:2093-2974 GCF_003061205.1 Pseudomonas sp. HMWF006 | reverse complement strand
ACGCCGGCATACACCAGCCGAGCCTCTTCATGTCCGGAAATGACGTCGATGTCAAAGCCCAGATGCCGCTCGGCGCTGGCGAGAAACAGTTGTGCATTGTCGGCTTCGCGCACGGCGCTGGTGGCCACCGCACGCACCCGACCCGCTTCGAATCCCCGCAGCTTTTTGCCGAACCGCGCCAACGCCTGCCAGCCGCGATCCAGCGCCAGGGTGTCCAGCGCGCCACCGTCAAACCCCTCGGCCAGGCGCACCGGTTCGCGCAAGGTTTTCACCTCCTGAATCATGAAGCCTTTGCGGCTGCGGACCGACTGGCCGATCATCATGCGAAATGCATTCGAACCCAGGTCGATGGCGGCAAACAGCGAGGCGTCTTCTTTCATGGGAGTCCTTGCAAAACGTCCGTCTCAAGGCTCAAGACGGTTTGCGAGGATTCTGCCGTGAAGTTGATGACATCCTGATGACGGCAGCGGGGCGGTTCAATGAATGTGCGCCTGTCATGACACTGTCATTATCCGGCGTCTATGCTGAGCCCAATACATCGCGTGTTCTTAAAGTTTTTGCTGCCTCTTTTGGCAGCTTTTTTTTGCCTGCGATTTGCCGCGCTACGTCCTGCAGATTGTGTGCGTTTGCAATTTGGCGTAAGGCTTGGCTAATATACGATCCATATACACAGCGTATCGGATTCATATATGGGCATCGTAAAGATTTCTGAGGACATGCACGAGAACCTGCGCATCTCCAGCAATGCACTCAGCCGCTCGATCAACGCGCAGGCCGAGCACTGGATGCGCATCGGCATGCTCGCCGAGCTGCACCCCAACCTCGACCACAGCGCCATTTGCCGCTTGCTGATTCGCGCCGAACAGAACGGCGGGCTGGAT
>NZ_QAIU01000575.1:0-2083 GCF_003061205.1 Pseudomonas sp. HMWF006 | reverse complement strand
CAACTGACTCAGGAAGCCGTCAGCGCATGAGAAACCAGATCAAGATCAACACGCCCGCCGAGATCGCGCAATCACGCGCCGCCGGTCAACTCGCCGCTGAAGTACTGGCGATGCTGGTGCCGCATGTAAAGGCCGGTGTGACCACCGACGAACTGGATCGGCTGTGCAACGACTACATCGTCAATGTGCAGAAAGCGGTTCCGGCCAACGTCGGTTATCACGGTTTCCCGAAAACCGTCTGTGCTTCGGTCAACGACGTGGTGTGCCACGGCATTCCCTCGGGTACGCCGTTGCAGGATGGCGACATCGTCAACCTCGACATCGCGGTGATCAAGGACGGCTGGTTCGGTGATACCAGCCGCATGTACGTGGTCGGCGAGGCGACGCCTGAGGCGCAGCACCTGATCAACACCACCTATGAGGCCATGTGCGCGGGTATTCGGGTGGTCAAGCCGGGCGCCACATTGGGCGATATCGGTCATGCGATTCAGAGTCTGGCGGAGAGGGAAGGCTTCAGCGTGGTGCGCGAGTACTGCGGGCACGGGATCGGCAAGGTCTATCACGATGAGCCGCAGATTCTGCATTACGGTTTTCCCAATCAGGGCATGAAGCTCAAGGCAGGGATGATTTTCACTGTTGAACCGATGCTCAATGCCGGCAAGCGCCATGTGAAGAACATGGCGGATGGCTGGACCGTACTGACCAAGGATGGCTCGTTGTCGGCGCAGTGGGAGCACATGGTGGCGGTGACGGAGACGGGGTTTGAAATCCTCACGGCGTGGCCGGATGAGATTGAAGGTTACCGCGCCATCGTCTGATACCGCGTCGTCTGTTTCCCTCACCCTGGCCCTCTCCCGGAGGGAGAGGGGACTGACCGGGTTGTTTGGACGAGTTACGCCGACCTGAGAGCGCTGCGTCGAACTCAGGTTTGAACAGCATGAAGATTGGCTCCCTCTCCCTGAGGGAGAGGGACTGATTGAGGTGTTCTTTCGAGGGACGCCGACTTGGGATACCGAGTCGACCCCGGATTTTGGGCAGCACGGAGATCGGCTCCCTTTCCCCCTCGCCCCCCTGGGGGAGAGGGCTGGGGTGAGGGGGTAAATCCCACAGACAACACGCTATCAATGGGCGCCGGCCGCTTTGTTCAGGTCACTTTCGGTCCATTCGGTGTAGACGCAGGCATCAGCGGTGGCCCAGCGCACCCGCACCGGGTCGCCAGCCTTGAGCGGCATGCCCGCCGCCGATAACGCTTTCACCGTCATCGACGTCCCGCCCGAAGTGACCACGCTGCAGGTCTGACTCTCCCCGAGGAACAGCACTTCCACGACCTTCGCTGACACTTCGTTCCAGCCCGCCGGCAGCGGCTCATCGCTTGCCTGCTGCACGCTCAGTGCCAAGGCTTTCTCCGGCCGCACCATCAGCAACACATCCTGATCAATGTGCAACCCGGTTGTCAGTCGAATCGACAACGATTGCCCCTCAAAACTCGCCGCTGCATTGCCTTGCGCCTTGAACTTGAGGAAGTTCGAATTACCGAGAAACGACGCGACAAACGCATTCGGCGGGTTCTGATACAGGTCATAACCGCTGCCCAGCCCGACAATCTTGCCGTGACTGAAAATCGCGATGCGTTGCGACAAACGCATGGCTTCTTCCTGATCGTGGGTCACGTAGACGATGGTGATGCCCAGGCGCCGATGCAGCTGACGCAGTTCATCCTGCAAATCCTCACGCAGCTTTTTGTCCAGTGCACCGAGCGGTTCGTCCATCAACAGGATGCGTGGCTCGTAAACCAGCGCCCGGGCAATCGCGACCCGTTGCTGCTGGCCGCCAGACAGTTGCGAAGGGCGGCGATGGGCGAACTGTTCCAGCTGCACCAGTTTCAGCATCGCGTCGACACGCTTGTCACGTTCGGCGGCGGCGAGTTTGCGGATCGCCAGCGGGAAGGCGATGTTGTCGCGCACCGACAGATGCGGGAACAGCGAATAGCGCTGGAACACCATGCCGATGTCGCGCTTGTGCGGCGGCACGTTGACTAGCGACTGACCGTTGACCAGGATCTCGCCGCTGCTCGGTGTTTCGA
>NZ_QAIU01000574.1:6603-11486 GCF_003061205.1 Pseudomonas sp. HMWF006 | reverse complement strand
AGCCGCTGGACATGGCCATCGACGGTCGTGGTTTCTTCCAGATCCTGCAACCGGACGGCACCACGTCCTACACCCGTGACGGTACGTTCCACCTCGATTCCAATGGCCAGATCGTCAACGCCAGCGGTTTCGCTCTGGAACCGGCCATCGTCATTCCGAACGATGCCCAGACCTTCACCGTAGGCCGCGACGGCACCGTGTCGATCACCATTGCCGGCAACCCGGCGTCGCAGGTGATCGGCAACCTGCAAACCGCCGACTTCATCAACCCGGCCGGTCTGCAAGCGGTGGGCAACAACCTGTTCCTGGAAACCGCCGCTTCCGGTGCGCCGCAAGTCGGTACCCCGGGCCTGAACGGTTTCGGCACCATGCTGCAGAACACTCTGGAAACCTCGAACGTCAGCACTGTTGAGGAGATGGTCAACATGATCACCACTCAGCGCGCCTACGAGATGAACTCCAAGGTGATCTCCACCGCCGACCAGATGCTCTCGTTCGTAACGCAGAATCTGTAATCCAGTCTATGAGGCGGCCATGAGGCCGCCAGCAACACCGTGAGGTAGGGTCATGAAACGCTTCGTATCTGTTCTGGCATTGGGTGGGGTCGTCTCGCTCGCGGGCTGCGTCGCGCCGACGCCCAAGCCCAATGACCCTTACTACGCCCCGGTGTTGCCGCGCACGCCATTGCCGGCTGCGGCCAACAACGGCTCGATCTATCAGGCCGGCTTCGAGCAGAACCTGTACAGCGACCGCAAGGCGTTCCGCGTCGGTGACATCATCACCATCACGCTGAACGAGAAGACTCAGGCGAGCAAGAACGCCAACTCGCAAGTGGCCAAGAACAGCAAGACCGGCATCGGCCTGACGTCGCTGTTCGGCGGCAGCGGTACCACCAACAACCCGTTGGGCGGTAACGACCTGAGCCTGGACGTCGGCTACAGCGGCGACCGTGCGACCAAAGGCGACAGCAAGGCGGCGCAGGGCAACACCCTGACCGGTTCGATCACCGTGACCGTGGCTGACGTGCTGCCCAACGGCATCATCGCCGTGCGCGGCGAGAAGTGGATGACCCTCAACACCGGCGACGAGTTGGTGCGGATCGCAGGTCTGGTGCGCGCTGATGACATTGCCACCGACAACACCGTGTCGTCGACCCGTGTCGCCGATGCGCGCATCACCTACTCGGGCACCGGTTCGTTTGCCGATGCGAGTCAGCCAGGCTGGTTCGACCGTTTCTTCCTCAGCCCGCTGTTCCCTTTCTAGGTGGCGACTTTGAATTTCAAGAGCCTCATGCTGGCTGCGGCCCTGTTGTCCGCAGCCTTTGGTGCCCACGCGGAGCGGCTGAAAGATATCGCCAGCATTTCCGGCGTGCGTTCCAACCAGTTGATCGGTTACGGCCTGGTGGTCGGGCTTAACGGCACCGGCGACCAGACGACACAGACCCCGTTCACCCTGCAGACCTTCAACAACATGCTCTCGCAGTTCGGCATCAAGGTGCCGCCGGGATCGGGCAACGTGCAGTTGAAAAACGTCGCGGCGGTGTCGGTAAGTGCCGATCTGCCGGCGTTCGCCAAACCGGGTCAGCAGGTCGACATCACCGTGTCGTCCATCGGTAACTCCAAGAGCCTGCGCGGCGGCACCCTGTTGCTGACCCCGCTCAAGGGTATCGACGGTAACGTCTACGCCATCGCTCAGGGCAACCTGGTGGTCGGTGGTTTCGACGCCGAAGGGCGCGACGGTTCGAAGATCACCGTCAACGTTCCGTCGGCCGGTCGTATTCCCGGCGGTGCTTCGGTCGAGCGTTCGGTGCCGAGCGGTTTCAACCAGGGCAACAGCCTGACGCTGAACCTCAACCGTTCCGACTTCACCACCGCCAAGCGCATCGTCGACAAGATCAACGACATGCTCGGCCCAGGCGTGGCGCAAGCCATCGACGGCGGTTCGATCCGCGTCACTGCACCGCTTGATCCGAGCCAGCGCGTCGACTACCTGTCGATCCTGGAAAACCTTGAGGTCGATCCGGGCCAGGCCGTGGCGAAAGTCATCATCAACTCGCGTACCGGCACCATCGTCATCGGCCAGAACGTGAAGGTCTCGCCGGCCGCCGTGACCCACGGCAGCCTGACCGTGACCATCACCGAAGACCCGATCGTCAGCCAGCCAGGTCCATTGTCCAACGGCCAGACCGCCGTCGTGCCGCGTTCGCGGGTCAATGCCCAGCAAGAAGCCAAGCCGATGTTCAAGTTCGGTCCGGGCACCACCCTCGACGAGATCGTGCGGGCGGTGAACCAGGTCGGCGCGGCACCGGGTGACTTGATGGCCATTCTTGAAGCACTGAAACAGGCCGGCGCGTTGCAAGCCGACCTGATCGTGATCTGAGGCCGACACTCATGGATATGCGCAAGAGCGGTCTGGTCAGCAGCAACGATTCGGGTTCGTACTCGGACCTCAATCGCCTGAACCAGCTCAAGGTCGGTGACAAGAACAGCGATGCGAACATGCGCAAAGTGGCGCAGGAATTCGAATCGCTGTTCCTCGGTGAAATGCTCAAGTCGATGCGTTCGGCCACTGAAGCGCTGGGCCAGGACAACCCGCTCAACACGCCGGCAGCCAAGCAGTATCAGGAAATGTACGACCAGCAACTGGCGGTGTCGTTGTCGCGCGAGGGCGGTGGTATTGGCCTGGCCGACGTGTTGATGCGCCAGATGTCGAAGAACAAACCGATGGCGCCGGGTGAGGCTGCAGCGGCGTCCGCCGCCAAGCAGGAAGAAGCCAAAGCCAAGGCCGCCGCCGTGGTCACTCCGGTGGCCGCCGGCACTGTCGCCACCCACGGGCCGTTGTCGCGCCTCAATGGCGAGCGTCCGTTGTGGGCATCGCGTTCGGTGAATGCGCCGAACACCGATATTTCTCACCGTAATGACATGGCGCTGATCAACCAGCGTCGTCTGGCCTTGCCGCCGAAACTGGCCGATCGGTTGCTGGCCGGCCTGGTGCCGTCGGCCACGCCGACCGCCGCCAGTCAATTGCCGCAACGCGCCGCGACCGCCGCCACGACCGGCGCCGGACCGCTGTACAACGGCGACTGGCTGGTACGTGCCGAAAACGAAAAAGCCTCCGGCGGGTCGATGCAGGTCTATGGCCGCGCAATGGCGCAGATTCCCTTGGCACCGGCGAAAAAAGCCTTCAGTTCTGCCGACGAATTCGTCAACACCATGCTGCCGATGGCCAAGGAAGCCGCCGACCGTATCGGCGTCGATCCGCGCTATCTGGTGGCGCAGGCGGCACTGGAAACCGGTTGGGGCAAATCGGTCATGCGCGCCCAGGATGGCAGCAGCAGCCACAACCTGTTTGGTATCAAGGCCAGCAGTAACTGGAAGGGCGATTCGGCCCGGGCGATCACCAGCGAATTCCGCAACGGGGAGATGGTCAAGGAGACGGCCGAGTTCCGTTCCTACGCCTCGTACAAGGACAGCTTCCACGATCTGGTGACTTTGCTGCAGAGCAATAATCGCTATCAAGATGTGCTGAAGTCGGCCGATAACCCAGAACAGTTTGTACGCGAGTTGCAAAAGGCCGGTTACGCCACCGACCCGAACTACGCGAGCAAGATTTCGCAGATTGCCAAGCAGATGAACGTTAACCAGAACTACGCTGCGGCGGGCGTTTCGACAACGCCTCTATAAAACATACAGTAAGGTTTGAACCATGAGTTTGCTCAACATCGGGATGTCGGGTTTATCCGCTAGCCAATCTTCTTTGATGGTGACGGGCAACAACATTGCCAACGTCGATACGGCCGGGTACTCGCGCCAGCAAACCGTGCAGAATTCAAAAGGCTCGATTCAGAGTGGCAATCTCTGGATCGGCACCGGTACCACCCTGGCTGACGTGCGCCGGGTGTACAACAGCTACATTGATGCCCAGTTGCAGACCACCACTTCGCTCAACAGCGATGCCGCGGCGTACCTGGGTCAGGTCACCCCGCTGGACAAGTTGCTGTCCGACAGTGGCACAGGCCTCAATGGTGCACTGACCAAGTTCTTCGCCTCGGTGCAGAACGTCAACGCCAAGCCGGGTGACGATGCTTCGCGGCAGTTGCTGCTCAGCGATGCGCAGGCCCTGAGCGCTCGCTTCAACTCGGTTTCCAGTCAGTTGAACGCGCAGAACCAGGACATCAACGGCAACCTGTCGAGCATGGCCGATCAGGTCAACAAACTGGCGTCCACCGTGGCCCAGTTGAACCAGAAGATTTCCGAAATTTCCAACGCCGGCGGCCAGCCCAACGAGCTGCTCGACGCGCGCAACGAGACCATTCGCCAGCTGTCCACCTTCACCGGTGCGCAGGTGGTCGAGCGTGGCGGCAACATGGACATCTACCTGGGCAACGGTCAGCCGTTGGTCATGGGTGGCACCGCCAGCAAACTGGAAGTCACGCCAACCAAGGCCGACCCGTCGCGCATGGGCATCCAGATCAACAACGGTTCGACTTCCATCGACATCACCTCGGGCATTACCGGTGGTGAAATCGGCGGTCTGCTGCGTTATCGCAGCACCGTGCTGGACCCGGCGATGAACGAACTGGGCCGCGTCGCGCTGGTCGTTGCCGATCAGATGAACTCGATTCAGGGCCAGGGCATCGACAAGAACGGTGACTTCGGCGGCAACCTGTTCAACAGCATCAACACCGCGGCCAGCATGGCTTCGCGCAGCACCGCTACCATTGGCAACAGTGCCGGTTCCGGCAACTTCGATGTGAGCATCAAAGACTCCGGCAAACTGACCATCAACGATTACAAGGTGACCTTCACCAGCGCCACGGACTACACCGTGCAGCGGCTGCCGGAAGGCACTGCGATGGGCGCGTTCAGCACCACCACCACCCC
>NZ_QAIU01000574.1:3500-6568 GCF_003061205.1 Pseudomonas sp. HMWF006 | reverse complement strand
CGTTCAAGATCACCCCGACCCGCAATGCTGCAGCCAACATCAAGACCGAGATGACCGACTCCAAGCGTCTGGCCATCGCCGCTCCGTTGGGCGCCGCCATTGCTCCGGGTGGCAGCGGCACGCTGACCATCCCGGCCAGCGGTCAGCCGACCCTGACCACCAAGTTCGACATCTACGACCCGACCACCACCACTGCGATGCAGAACGGCATGAAGTACTCGACGCCGGTCAAAGTGGTGTTTGGTGATCCGTCGGCAGATGGCACGACCCAGAGCTACCAGTTGCTGGATGCCCAAGGTGGCGTTCTTAGCAGTGGCAGCATCCAGCCAGGTCAGAGTAATACCTTGAGTCTGAGCATCCCGCTCAAAGACTCGACCGGTGCGCCAATTCCGCCTGCCCCCGCCACTCAATACACCGTCAGCTTCGATATGACCGTTGCCGGTTCACCTGTCAAAGGCACGGCAATCAACGTGAGTCTAAGCCAGCCTGGTAGCCTCGATAACCGCAACGGCACCACACTGGCGGGTCTGCAGACCAAGCAGGTGGTGGACACCGGCTCTGCCAGCAAGGGCATTTCGCTGACCGATGCCTACGGCAAACTGGTCGAAGGCGTCGGTGCCAAAGCCGCTCAGGGCAAGCTCGACAGTGCCGCCACCGATGCGATTCTGGCCAACGCCAAGGGCGCCCGTGACTCGCTGTCCGGTGTCGACCTCGACGAAGAGACCGGCAACCTGGTCAAGTTCCAGCAGTACTACACCGCGTCCTCGCAGATCATCAAGGCTGCGCAGGAAACCTTCAGCACACTGATCAACAGTCTTTAAGGAGTCGTAAACCATGCGCATTTCTACTGGCCAGTTTTACGAGTCCTCGGCAGCCAACTACCAGAAAAACTTCGCCAACGTGGTCAAGAGCAGCGAAGAGGCGAGCAGCCTGGTTCGCGTCAACACTGCGGCAGACGATCCGGTGGGTGCCTCGCGTTTGCTGCAATTGGGTCAGCAGGCTTCGATGCTTGATCAGTACTCGGCCAACATGACCACCATCAAGGGCACGCTCGGCCAGACGGAAGCAGTGATGACCAGCATTGGCAACGTCCTGCAGCGAGCCAAAGAGCTGGCTCTGGGGGCGGGCAACGCCGGCTATACCGATGCCGACCGCCAGGCGAATGCGTCGGAGCTGGGGCAGATCGAAGAGCAGTTGCTCAGCCTGATGAATACCAAGGACGAAAACGGCAAGTACATCTTCTCGGGATCGAAGGGTGATGTTGCGCCTTTCTCGCGCAATACCGATGGCACCTACAGCTACAACGGTGACCAGGTGACTCTGGATCTGCCGATTGGCGACAACCAGTCGATGGCCACCAACAGCACCGGTTGGGATGTGTTCCAGCAGGCGATCAATACCAATCGCACTCAAACCAACCTTACTGCACCAGCAGTCAATGATGGTCGTGTGGTGTTGTCCAACGGCCAAGTCAATTCGGATGTTACCTACAACGCCAAGTTCCGCAGCGGCGAGCCCTACACCGTTTCGTTTTTGAGCAGTACGCAACTGAAAATTACCGACGCGGGCGGCAACGATGTGACCGCCGAAGCAAGTCAGAATGGTGTGTTCTCCTCCAGTAATGCGAACACCCAGACCGTGAATTTCCGCGGTGTTGATCTGACTCTCAATATCAACCTCCAGGCGGGTGACAGCGCCAACCCGGACGCGGCTATCGCTGGACACAGTTTCACCCTGGCAGCCAAGCCGGACAGCTTCACCACTTCGCGCAGTCCGGGTAATTCGTCAAGCGCATTGGTGACGGGTGCAACGGTGACCAACAACACCGACTACAAGGCCAGCTTTCCTACCGGTGGGGCGATTCTCAAGTTCACCAGTGCCACGGATTTCGAGCTTTATGCCGCGCCACTGACGGCTGACAGCAAGCCTGTGTCCACCGGAACCATGGCCGGTACCACCGCCACCGCATCCGGCGTGTCGTTCACCGTGTCGGGCACGCCTGGTGCGGGTGATCAATTCTCGGTTGGGGTCAACACGCACCAGACTCAGAACATTCTGGACACTGTCAGTCAGTTACGAACCGCGCTGTCGACGCCGACCAATAATAGTCCGATCGCTATTCAGAAAATGAATGCTGCAGTCACAGCAGGTATCGGTAATCTGTCCAGCGGCATTGATCAACTGGCGGCCGGTGTCAGTTCTGTAGGTGGTCGCGGCGCTTCCTTGGTGAACCAGACCGATATCAATCAGAGCCTGTCTTTGGCCAACACGCAAACCCAGGGCGCGATCCGCGATTCCGATCCGGCTGAAGTGATGACCCGCCTGACCTTGCAACAAACCATGCTGCAGGCCTCGCAACTGGCGTTCAGCAAGATTGCTCAGTTGGGTCTGTTCAACAAAATTTGAGTCAGAGCCTTCGCGATGACCTCGCAAAGGCTTGCGACTGCCGAGTGAAAACCGTCTTTCTTCAGCGGTTCAGGGAGTTTTGCCTCGTCAAGGCAAGCTCCCGCCGCTCGCGAGTTCCCCCGCCGTGAAACCAGCACCTCTCGTCACCATCGCCATTCCCGCCTTTAACCCGCAGTTCTTCCTCGTGGCACTGGAAAGCGCCCTGAGTCAGACCTACGCCAATCTTGAAGTCGTCGTTTGCGATGACAGTGACGGTAACGAGATCCGCGAGCTCGTCGATGCCTGTGAGGTGCCGGTTTCGATTCGTCTGCGCTATGTGCGCAATCCGCAGCGCCTTGGTTTTCAAGGCAACCTTGCCGCCTGTGCGCAGGAGGCCAACGGCGATTACCTGAAGTTGCTGTGTGACGACGATCAGTTGCTGCCGGAGTGCATTGCTCAGCAGGTCGCGGGGTTTATCGATCACGGCGACGTCAATCTGGTCATCGGTCAACGGCAGTTCTTTGACGAGGACAGTATTCTGCTGTCCGACCGTTTGGAAAACAGTTGCTTTTCAAAGGGCGTCACCTTGTTCAAGGGGGAGGATCTGCTGGGGATTCTGGAATCCAGCGCCTTCAATTTTCTCAGTGGTCTCAGTGGTGCCTTGCTACGTACACGGCATGCGC
>NZ_QAIU01000574.1:0-3490 GCF_003061205.1 Pseudomonas sp. HMWF006 | reverse complement strand
GCCTTGCTACGTACACGGCATGCGCTGGAATACTTGCCGGCCGTGACGCAGATCGGTGAAGGGTTTGTTGCACACCTGGATTTTGCTTTGTTCACGTGCCTGTTACGACGCGGAAATCTTGTCGTGGTCGGGCAAATTCTGAGTCTTGAGCGTTTGCATCCGGCGCGACTGAGCAACCAGCCTGCGGTCAAGGTCGCGGTTGTGACCGAACTGGACTGGCTCAAGCAAATGCTCGCCCTGCGCAGTGGCGAGCCAGCACCGGCGGCCGGCTGGGTGCGTCATGTCGCGCTGGCCGATGCCATCGAGGGGCAGGCTTATGCGTGGGAAGAGGCGGCGCTTGGCCGGCAACTGGGCTTCATTCAAACCCTGGTGAATTCCCGAGTTGGCCCGGACTGCGAAAGTTTCGCAGACATGTATCAACAATGGTTGTCCTGCCGCCATCTGAATCCGGCCCAGCAACGCCTGCTGGATGCGCGCGTGCGGAGTTGGAGTTGGCGTCCGCGTATCGTGCCGATCGTGCTCGACAGCGAAGGTGATTTACCGGCGCTGGATGACACCCTCAACAGTCTTCGCCAGCAAGCCTACAGCGTTGAGCAAGTGGTGGTGCTTTCAGCAGTGCAGCGCCTGTCGGTCGAGGGTGTGCGTCACGTGCAGCTTGGGCCGGACGCGGCTGCTCAGTTCAATGATCTGCTGGGCGGGTTGGATAACGCGGACTGGATCTATCTGCTTCGCGCCGGTGATCGTGTGCATGAGCTGGCGTTGCTGTTGCTCGCCGAGCGCATGGTGGAGATGCCGGATGTACGTTGTCTTTACAGTGACGAGGGCGGCTTGCGTGACGAGGTCTCGATCGAGCCGGTGTTCAAGCCCGATTTCAACCTGGACCTGATGCGCAGTTTCCCCTATGTCGGCCGTGTGCTCGCGCTTCAGCGCCAGCGCGTGTTGGAACTAGGCGGCATGGCGGCAGGCTTTGGTGAGCTTGGCGTGCATGATCTGCTCTGGCGTCTGGTCGAAAACAATGGGCCGCACGCGATCGGACACATTGCTGAAGTTCTGGTGGAATCCACGCTTCGCCTGTCGCAATGGCTGACTCAGCCGCAGGTGATCGATCAGGCGCCGAGGGTTCTGGCTGCGCATCTGGCACGGCTGGGCATTCCTCACCGAATCCGCGCCGGCAGCCAGTCGATGATCAGCCGTGTGGATTACTTGCACGATCAATCGGCGATGGTCTCGATCATCATCGCGACCCGCAATGAGCTGTCGTCTCTAGAACGTTGCATTGAAAGCCTGTTGGAAAAAACCGCCTGCCAGCGCTTTGAGGTGATTATCGTCGACAACGGCAGCACGGCGCTGGATGCCTGCAACTGGCTGTCGGCCGTGGAGCAAATGGGCAGCGACAAACTGCGCGTTCTTCGTTGCGATCATGGCGACAATCTGGCTGCGGTACACAACTTCGCCGCCAGCCAGGCGAGCGGTGACTACCTGCTGTTTTTCAGTCCGTGCAACAACGTGGTCAATCCTGACTGGCTCGACGAGTTGCTCAACCATGCCCAGCGTCCGGAAGTCGGTATCGTCGGCGGTCGTCTGGTGAGTCCGCAAGGACGTATCGAAGGGGCCGCCCTGGTGCTCGGGCTGCGCGGAGCGGTGGGCGTGCCTAATCGTGGCGAGCTACTGAATACCCCGGGTTATATGCAGCGCCAACAGGCTGTGCAGAACTTCAGCGCAGTGGGCATCGACTGCCTGCTCGTGCGCAGGCAGGTCTTCGATGAAGTGCTTGGCCTAGACGAAAAAGATCTGTCCCAGGCGCTCAATGGCGCAGATTTCTGCCTGCGGGTGAAGCAAAACGGCTACCTCGTGGTTTGGACGCCATACGCCGAACTGATGCGAGTGACAGTACCCACCTATGCGGAACCGGCTCCGCGCATCCTGCAGAACGAGCAAAAAAGCTTTTACGAGCGTTGGTTGCCTCTGGTCGCCAGAGACCCTGCCTATAACCCCAATCTGAGTCTGGGCAGCAGTAATTTCAGTCTCGAACCCGGATTCAAAAACGGCTGGGATCCGTTTTCCCGTCAGTTGCTGCCCAAAGTGCTGGCGATACCGATCAACACGTCTGCCGTGGGCCATTATCGGGTTGCTCAGCCGTTTATAGAGCTGGAAGCGGCCGGGCGTATCGGCGGTCATTTGAGTTACCACACGCCAACGAACATCGAGCTTGAGCGCAGTTCGCCCGACGTGATTGTGCTGCAGGGTCGCTATAGCCAGAACGCGGTCGACGAAGTGGAGCGTGTCAAAAGCGCTTCCCGAGCGTTCAGGATTTTCGAGCTGGATGACTATGTGATCGATGTGCCGAAAAAGAACGCCCACATTCGCAAGGCGCAAGTCGGCGTCGACAAGATCGTGCGTCGAGGCATTAGTCTGTGTGACCGTGTGGTGGTATCGACCCAGCCATTGGCCGACGCATTGCGTGACATGCACCACGACATCCGTGTCGTTCCGAACATGTTGGCGCCACACTTGTGGGCGGGCCTGAGCAGTCGCCGCCGCACCTCGTGCAAACCTCGCGTCGGATGGGGCGGCGGCACCAGTCATGACGGCGACCTGGCGATCATTGCCGACGTCGTTCGTCTGCTGGCCAACGAAGTTGAGTGGGTGTTCTTCGGCATGTGCCCTCCAGCGTTGCGCCCGTTTGTCCATGAGTTCCATGCAAGCGTAGGCCTCGACGCCTATCCGGCCAAACTGGCCAGCCTGAACCTTGACCTGGCACTGGCGCCGCTGGAGTTTCATATCTTCAACGACTGCAAGAGCAATCTGCGACTGCTGGAGTACGGTGCCTGTGGCTACCCGGTGATATGTACCGAGACTGAAGCCTATCGCGGCTATTTGCCGTGCACCAAGGTCGTGAGCAACAGTACCGAGGAATGGCTTGAAGCAATCCGCATGCACCTGTCCGACCCTGACGCGAGCTATCGAATGGGCGATGCATTGCGGGAGGAGGTGCTGCGCGATTACCTGTTGAAGGGCAGCAACCTCAACTATTGGGCCGAGGGTTGGTTGCCCGACTGATTGCGAATCGATGTTCAAAAACAGGCGACCTAAAAGTCGCCTGTTTTGTTTGTAACGGTGACGATACAGATTTGCCGCACACCTCAAGTGCAATCGGGTTCGTGCCGACATATCGCAAACAATTCTTTTATTGAAATAGCCCGTCAACGCAGGTCGACAGGTATCTGGTTCAACAACATGGCAAGGAAGATGTCGTAATGGCAGTGATAAATGGGACAAATGGCGTGGATACGCTGACAGGTACCAGCGGTGATGATGAGATCAATGCCTTGGGTGGCAATGATGTGATCAAGGGCAGTGCCGGGGCGGACAAGATTGATGGGGGCGTCGGGTTTGATACTGTGGACTATTCGGGGTCCTCGGCTGGTATCAACGTCGATATCCGCAACGGTGTGGGTAAACCGGGTATTGGTGGCGATGCTGAAGGCGA
>NZ_QAIU01000573.1:21353-22616 GCF_003061205.1 Pseudomonas sp. HMWF006 | reverse complement strand
CGCCTGGGTCATGCCCGGCGAACCTTCTTCCCTGGCGCCCGCACCCGCGCCCCGCCCGTCGCCGCGTAAACACCGCACCTTTGATTGCACACGGTTGAAAAGACAGCTCCAGGCTGCCGTCCGTGTCGTTTACGACTGTTTGATGGAAATTGTCATGTCCAGGTTTTCCGCTGTTCCACGTTTGAGCGCAGCTCAGGCGTCCTTCGCGCTGAACGCATCGCGTATTCGTTTCTCGCACGCTACCGCCGTCCTTTGCGGCGTATTGCTGTCCCCGCTGGTGCTGGCCGATGATCACGCCGGTCACAACGAAGAACTCAGTCCAACGGTGATCACCGCCCTCGCCCCGAGCTCGCCGCTGACCATCGTCACCAATCCCAAGGACCCGCGCCAACCGGTGCCGGCCAGCGATGGCGGTGATTACCTGAAAACCATTCCCGGTTTCGCCCTGGTGCGCAATGGCGGCACCAACGGTGATCCGGTGCTGCGCGGCATGTTCGGTTCGCGTCTGAACATCCTCACCAACGGCAGCATGATGCTCGGCGCCTGCCCGGGCCGGATGGACGCGCCTACCTCGTACATCTCGCCGGAAACCTACGACAAACTCACGGTGATCAAAGGCCCGCAAACCGTGCTGTACGGCCCCGGCGCGTCGGCCGGCACCGTCCTTTTCGACCGTGAGCCGGAGAGTTTCGGTGAACTCGGTACGCGAGTGAATGCGAGTATCCTCGCCGGTTCCCACGGCCGCTTCGACAAAGTCGTCGACGCTGCGGCCGGGGGGCCGTTGGGTTACGTGCGGGTGATCGGCAATACCGCGCACTCCGATGACTACCGCGACGGCAACAATGACATCGTCGCCTCGCGCTACGACAAGTGGAACGGTGACATCGCCGTCGGCTGGACCCCGGACGCCGACACCCTGATCGAACTCACCGCCGGCAAGGGCGACGGCGAGGCGCGCTACGCCGGACGCGGCATGGACGGTTCGCAGTTCCTGCGCGAAAGCCTCGGCCTGCGCTTCGAAAAGTCCAACATCACGGATGTGCTGGAAAAACTCGAAGCGCAGGTCTACTACAACTACGCCGACCACGTGATGGACAACTACACCCTGCGCACGCCGTCCGGCACCGGGATGATGGCCGGGCCCATGGCGTCCAACGTCGACCGGCGCACCCTCGGCGCGCGGATCAAGGCGACCTGGCGCTGGGCCGACATCCAGTTGATCACCGGGCTCGACGCACAGACCAACGAACATCGCCAACGCAG
>NZ_QAIU01000573.1:17053-21343 GCF_003061205.1 Pseudomonas sp. HMWF006 | reverse complement strand
GACCTGGTACGCCGCCGACCGTGATCGCCTGATCACCGGCGTGCGGGTCGACCGCGCTTCGGCCAAGGATTATCGGCAGACCACCGGTTCCGGAATGATGAGCCGGCCGAACCCGACCGCCGACGACACCCGTGCCGACACCCTGCCCAGCGGATTTGTCCGTTACGAGCACGACCTGGCTGACAGCCCGACCACCCTCTACGCCGGTCTCGGCCACGCGCAACGTTTCCCGGATTACTGGGAACTGTTTTCACCGAAGTCCGGCCCGGCCGGTTCGGTGAATGCGTTCGACTCGATCAAACCGGAGAAAACCACCCAGCTCGACTTCGGCGTGAACTACAAAAATGCCGACCTTGAAGCCTGGGCTTCGGGCTACATCGGCGTGGTGCGCGACTACATCCTGTTCGACTACACGCCGACGATGATGGGCATGAGCAGCTCGCGCGCGGAGAACATCGACGCGCGGATCATGGGCGGCGAACTCGGTGCGGCGTACAAGCTCACCGATCACTGGAAAGCCGACGCGACCCTGGCCTACGCCTGGGGCAAAAACAGCAGCGATGGCAAAGCCCTGCCGCAAATGCCGCCGCTGGATGCGCGTTTCGGCCTCACCTACAGCGAAGACAACTGGAGCGCCGGGGCGCTGTGGCGGGTGGTCGCGGCGCAACACCGCATCGACCAGAACAAGGGCAACGTCGTCGGCAAGGACTACGACAAGAGCGGCGGCTTTGGCGTCTTCTCGCTCAACGGCGCCTATCGGATCAACAAAAACTGGAAGGTCAGCAGCGGCGTCGACAACCTGTTCGGCAAGGCTTACGCCGAACACCTGAACCTGGCGGGTAACGCCGGATTCGGCTACCCGGCCAACGACCCGCAAGCGATCAATGAACCGGGGCGCACGCTCTGGACCAAGGTCGACATGAGCTTCTAACAGTCAAATCCCACAAGGGTTGCAGAACAACTAAAAGATCCAAGCCAAGCGGAGCACACGTGATGAAACAGCCCAAACCGAATTTCTACAACCTGGCCTGGCGTTGGCATTTTTACGCCGGTCTCTTCGTCGCCCCGTTCATGGTGATGTTGGCCCTGACCGGCATCATCTATCTGTTCAAACCGCAACTCGATTCACTGATGTACAGCAGCCTGCTCAACGTCCCGGTCGGTCACCACAGCGTGCCCGCCGATGACTTGCTGCAACGGGTGAAAAGCGCCTATCCACAGGGCCAGATCACCCAGTACCTGCCGCCGGCCAACGCCGGACGCAGCGCGCAGTTCGTGGTCAAGAACGCTGAACACGAACTTAACGTGTTCATCGACCCCTACCATGGCGACATCCTTGGCGAACAGGATGCCAAGCGGAATCTGCAAGCCATCGCCCGCGCCATTCACGGCGAGTTGATGATCGGCACGGTCGGTGATCGCCTGATCGAAATGGCCGCCGGTTGGGGCGTGGTGCTGGTGTTGTCGGGGGTGTTCCTGTGGTGGCCGCGCGGTCAGGCCGCGGGCATTTTGTGGCCTCGGCTGAACAGCCGCGGGCGCGTGTTGTGGCGTGATCTGCACGCGGTCACCGGTTTCTGGGGCGCGGCATTGCTGCTGGTGATGCTGCTCAGCGGCATGACCTGGACCGGGTTCTGGGGCAAGCAGTACGCCCAGGTCTGGAACGTGTTCCCCGCCGCCATGTGGAACAACGTGCCGACCTCCGACGTCGAGGCCGGCAGCCTCAACAACGCCGCGCGCCAGACCGTGCCGTGGGCGATGGAAAACACGCCGATGCCGATGTCCGGCGACCACGCCGAGCACATGGCCCACGGCGGCATGCAACACGGCCCCGCTGCGCCGGCCATCAGCCTGCAAGACGTGCAGAACATCGCGATTGAACGCAAGGTCGAGCCGGGCTACAGCATCACCCTGCCGAAGACCGCCACCGGGGTATTCACCATTGCCGTGTTCGCCGATGACCCGCGCAACGACGCCACCCTGCACGTCGATCAATACACCGGCAAGGTGCTGGCCGATGTGCGATTCGAACAGTACGGCGCGGTGGCCCGCGCCACGGAAATCGGCGTGATGCTCCACGAAGGCAAGATGTTCGGCACCTTCAACCAGATCGTCGTGCTGCTGATCTGCCTGATGATTCTGCTCAGTGCCGTCAGTGGCGTGGTGATCTGGTGGAAGCGCCGACCGCAGGGCAAATTCGGCGTACCACCGCTGCGCCATGACTTGCCGAAATGGAAAACCGGTGTGGTGATCATGCTCGCGCTGGCGGTGGTGTTTCCGTTGGTGGGGGCTTCGCTGGTGGTGGTGTGGTTGCTGGACCGGTTTTTGCTGGCGCGACTCGGTCAGCAAACGGCAGATCTGCCCGGTTGACCCCTTGCACGCGGGTGACACCTGTCACCCGCGTCAAGCGGCCTTGATCGGCGCCTACAACTCATCCCTGCGGCGAACAATGCCCGGGCTGGGCGGTTGCTGACGGCCAATCGGCCAGGTGGCACCCTGTCGCCCGGTCTGGCGCCAGTAGTGGCCGGCGACCAGTACTGACAGTTCGCCCAGCGCCCCAAGCCTGGAAATGAACTCGCCGGGGCTCAGCCGTGTGACCCATCGGCCCTTTTCATACGCCACCTGCCGGGTCGACAGTAACTTCCTCTCGGCGGCTGTATAGACCGGGATGTACTTGAGCAAAACGCCGTGGGGCGTTGAAAAGTAGTAGGTCTGGATCGCGAAGCCCTGATCCTTGAGCTGATGGGTATGCGCCTGTAGCTGAGCCGGCGAGGCGAAGTTGGCCTGCACGTGCTCCGAATCGACACCAAGCGAGGTGTTTCCGGACAGGTGCAGTTGATGACTGGCAACCAGGGAAAAGCCCTCAGGGTATCGCGGGGCGGGGTCGCGCCAACCGGTCGACGGATCCGTGGAGGCGCGGAATATCCGTGCCAGCGGGCGGCTTTGACGCGCCGAAACGGCAACCGGTTCGAGCGGGACAAAGCGATTGCTCGTGCTGTGCGCCAGTATCGCCCCTTCGTACCCTCGGTCGATGACCGGTTCGCCGGTTCGACTGCCGGCATGGCGGGCGGCATCGTCAGCGTGATGGAACACCGGCCCCAACGCGGGCTCCGGATGGTTGCGCCATCTTTCATCGTCGGCAGTCTCGCCCTCGACAGGTTCTCTTTCCTCGCGAATCCAGCCCAGGCGCGACCAATACTCGCTGGTTTGCAGCACTTCGAGCTTGCCCGCCCGAGCCATTCGACGCACGTAATCGGCAAGCACGAACGTGCCTTTGGCCATGTCACGCTCATCGTTCGCCGTCTGCGCGGGCGAATCGAACGTGTTGGGGCGCAGTTCGATCTGCCCGTGCCTGTCGTAGAACTCACCGGGTTCGAAGGCATGCAGTTGCAATCTCAACAGTGCCCCGTCGGCGCAGGAAATGTAGATGGGTAAATAGCCCTGGGGCGTGTTGGCCCGTCGGCAGGCTTGCAAGACATCGGTCGGTGAAAGAAACACACTGCGCACGTCATTGTGCCGCGCGCCCAACGGCGGAAAGGATGCACGCAAATAAATAGCCTCCAGCCCATGACCGTAGTGTATCCGCCCCTGCTCGAAGACCCGGTCCAGCGCCAGCCGCGAACCCTGCGCCGCAATCGGCAGGCTGGCAATGAACGCATTGCTCTCGGAGCGCAGGATAAAACCGAAGGTCAGCGTATCGCGGCTCACGACCGCCTCATGAACATACGTGGCGGCGGCATCGGCCTGAATGAACAATGGACTGCAGACCGGTGCATGGGTGGCTTTGTGGTAATCGGCAATGGGCAGCAAATCCGCAGCGAAGGGCACCCAGCGAGTGACATGACGGGGCGCGCCCCAAATATCGCTGCCGACCACCACGTGCAAATAGCCGGACTCGGCCAGCGAGCCGACCCATTTATCCATCTTCAATGCGCCGCTGCGGATGCGCTGCCTGACGGTCTCGGCATCAAGCGAAGGAGGTACATGGCCGGTGTCGGTCAGGGATTGTGACAGGTCGGCGAGCACGCGGTCCCAAAGGCCTGCCTGATAGCGAATCAACGAACCGTCGGGCGCGAACAGGTATTCGTCCCACGTCCCCGGCATCGTGCGGTTGAATGCCGAGTAGACGGTGTCGACCGACAGCATATTCAGGTAAAGCTGCTTGTCGGCTCCGGAAAAAATCACCGACAGTTCTCGCCGGACTCTCGAGCGGTAACGTGCAACGATGTAGCAGTCTGCCGGAGCCAGTCCGGCGCTGATACTTTCGTACGGGAACACCTCGGTGACATCGAA
>NZ_QAIU01000573.1:5322-17043 GCF_003061205.1 Pseudomonas sp. HMWF006 | reverse complement strand
GTTTTCAGAATCACTCCGCCATAAGGACCGTCGGCGGAGGCCGGCACTTGCAGACGGGCATGTACCGCCGCATCGTCAGCACTCTGGAACACCGGGCCGAGCCAGCGACGCTCGAGGTTCGCGAAGGGTTTCCAGACACTGCTTACCCGTCCGACCCGGTCCCAACACAGGCTCGTGCGCAGGACAGACAGTTCACCGCTGCCGGCAACCTCATGGACGAAGTCCACTGGCCGCCACTGACCTGATGCCAGGTCTTGCTTGATGGTTTCAAGTCTCCGGCTGGAGAGATCGTCATGGAACAGCTTGCTCGCGCTGCTTCTTACGTACTTCAACAGGGCACCGTCCTGAGTACTGATATACAACGCGGCGGGCAGACCAGAGGGGCGCACCGGACGACTGGGCGAGTAGTACATCGCCACCGTCAGGTTATCCGGCGAAATAAAATGCCGTGCCAGCCACGCGCTTGTCCCGCTGGCGAGACGGTTCACCTCATGGTGCAAGTAAAAGTTGCCGTACAGACTGAAGCCGTCCGGGTAGTGGTAGCCGGACTCTGAATGCCCTATGCCAAACAATGTCCCCAGTTGAAACAGATTGTCGCCACGGTCGTTGACGGGCACCCCTTCAGTGGCGACGTACTCCTCCCGCTCGCGATGTTTGAGGATAAATCCGAACAACGCTCGGGTTTCGTCCTGCAAATGCGCAGCACGCGCGGATTGATCCTGCGCCGCCTCATCCGCCGAAGGAAAAACCGCTCCGCAGGCGACCCTGTCAGGGCGTTTCCAGGCAAGCGTCGATGTCGACAGAAATTCGCCGCGGGAGAAAATCGGCGATAGGTCCAATGGCCTGTTCGGAAGCATGGCAGGGGGGGCCGGCAGTTGATCGGGCAGTGCAGGGTCCGGTGTGGTTGGCACGGATGTTCCTGCCAACGGCACCGCCATCATGGCCCAGTTTGCAGGTACATCACCGCGATATCCCCACAGGGGGTTGTCGAGCAGCACCGTCAACCGGCCGGCCGCTGCTTGCTGGCGGACAAAGTCCTGCGGTCGCAGTTCACCACTGGCAAGTTTCAACGCCAGCGAACCGGGATTTTCATGTGTCCCCAAAAGGGCGGCAAGCTCTCGGCCACTGGCGCCCTCGGACAGTTCATATCTGAGCAGACTGTTCGCCGCCCCTGAGACATAAAGCGCAGTTTTGTCGAGCCATACCTGCCGGACCTCATCGACATTCAACATCTGCAGGCTCAGGGCCGCTTCTTCGTGCGTCCACTTGAAACTGTCAATCACCACCGGTTCGAGCTGCGACAGCGCCCCGTGCGACACATATCGACCGCGCAGCACATGGTCATCGGGAAAAATGGTCTGCCCATGATGGTCCCGCGGATAAAGACCGCCCGAGGCAAGCGTCTCAATGTCACCCGCGAGGGGTTCGGTGACCACGAAGCGCTCGTCGGCGCTGCGCTGAAAGACGTAACCGACAAATGTACGATCACGCCGATTGCCGACTTGTTCGTGTGCATATCGAACGGCATCCTCGGCCGAGAGGAAGTCATCACTCAGACCTGGCCAGGGGAAATTCGCAAAGGGCTGCCATTGCAGATCTACGCGCCCCAGCCGCGGCCACAGCGCACTGCCTCGCAGAACGTCCAGCCGACCACTGATCACCAGGATCGACACGAACTCACGCGGTCGCAGTGTCCCGGCCAGCAACCTCGATTGCAGTCCCGGATCGGTGACGCTGCCATCGGCTTGCTCGATGCTCATTGCGGTTTCGACCGGATCGCCGCTGAAGGTGTACTTCAACATCGCGGCATCACGGGTCTGCAGGTACAACGCCAACGGCCTGTCGGGCGCTGCCAGATGCCGGGCGCGATCACGACTTGCAATGGCCTGTGCCATTTCCTGCGGTGTGAAGAAGTTCTCGTACAGCCACGCCTGCGCAGGGGATGTGCGCACAGGATCCGGCCGGGAGGCGCAGTAAAAACCCTCGAGCGCATAGCCTGTGGGGAGTTTCAATTTCCCGTCACGGCCCACCGGAAAGATTTTCTGCGGGTCCCAAGCGGACAGCCCGGCCGCACGCGCATGGGTCGCGACATACTCTTCGCCAGTGAGTTTTTTCAGTACCAGCCCGGCGGTCTGCGCACCTCTGGATTTCAACGCAGCGAGCACGGCCCGATCGGCACTGACGCAAACGCGCGTCATCAGCGGCAACTCAGTCACCTTGCCCGTAGAAAATCCCTGCCCGCGTTGCCAGTCAGGCGGTACGACGCCCACCGAGTACCCCCAGTCGGCATTCGACACAAGGACTTTCAGCTCACCGAGCATGGCCAGTTTATTGATGATGCTCAACGCGTCACGCGTCCATGGCTCACGGCCCGGCCGCGCGCCTGCTTCATGCCAACGGTAATACTCACGCTCCGCCTCTGAACCACTGGCAGTGTACTTGAGCAATGTTCCGTCAGGCCCGGACAGATAGGCGCTGCGAAACCAGGCCCGGCCGTCGACATCGCCCATAAAGTCGACGTCGGAAAAGAAATTGACGAACAGTCGCAGCCCCATCTCATCCAGCTCTGGATAAGCCTCGCCAACCTCTGCGTGTAACGCGACATGGCTGTGGACGTTTGCGGCAAAGCGATAGCCTGCTGGCGGCTGGAGATCGCCGGAGGCATCGAAGTCGATGAGGACGCTCATATCGAAGGTGGTTGCGTCTCCGGGCACAGGTGAACTGGCGACGAACTTTCCATCCGGTCGCAGCAGAATCAAGCTGCCGTATTCCTTTTTCGCCTTTAGCGGAATCCTCGTATGCACCCAGTACGCAGCATCCTCTTGCGTGAGAAATCCCGGACTGAGTGGCGGCAGTCTGGTTCTGCCGGAGGGGGTTGCGGCGCGTTCGGTGCGTCCTGACACATCGTTCATGATAAAGATCCTGCTGAAAGAATTCGGGATGACTGGCGAACGAGTGTGTCGCCTCGCTGCCCGGACCATGCGATGCAGGGTTATCGTTTCTGTGTCCAATTCTGTAGCCGCCCACTCGCCCCAATCTGGCGCATACAAGCGCACCACGGCCTTCAGCGTGTCCGTTGCTGGTGCGCGAGCGGCGTCGCCCAACCGCTCTGCGACGGCATTTTCATGTTGGATCCCGACCGGGCACAGCCCTTGCAAACCTCCCTTCAGTCGTCCGCATCTGCCAACCAGAAAAATTAAATGTTCATGGAGATCGCACAATGAAGCGTCGCAGTTTGATCAAGGCTTTCACACTCTCGGCATCCATTGCCGCGATGGGCATGACCTGGACTGTCCAGGCCGCCGAGACCATCAAGGTCGGGATTCTGCATTCGTTGTCCGGCACCATGGCGATCTCCGAAACCTCACTCAAAGACATGGCGTTGATGACCATCGACGAGATCAACGCCAAGGGCGGCGTCAACGGCAAGATGCTCGAACCGGTGGTGGTTGACCCTGCATCCAACTGGCCGCTGTTCGCCGAAAAGGGCCGGCAGTTGCTGACCCAGGACAAGGTCGCGGTGGTGTTCGGCTGCTGGACTTCGGTGTCGCGCAAGTCGGTATTGCCGGTGTTTGAAGAGCTCAACGGCCTGCTGTTCTACCCGGTGCAATACGAAGGCGAAGAGATGTCGCCGAACGTGTTCTACACCGGCGCCGCGCCCAACCAGCAAGCGATCCCGGCGGTGGAATACCTGATGAGCGAAGAAGGCGGCAGCGCCAAGCGCTTCTTCCTGCTCGGCACCGACTACGTCTACCCGCGCACCACCAACAAGATCCTGCGCTCGTTCCTGCATTCCAAAGGCGTCGCCGACAAGGACATCGAAGAGGTCTACACCCCGTTCGGTCACAGCGACTATCAAACCATCGTCGCCAACATCAAGAAGTTCTCCGCCGGTGGCAAGACTGCGGTCATCTCCACCGTCAACGGCGACTCCAACGTGCCCTTCTACAAAGAACTGGCCAACCAGGGCCTGAAAGCCACCGACGTGCCGGTGGTAGCGTTTTCGGTGGGTGAAGAAGAACTGCGCGGCATCGACACCAAGCCGCTGGTGGGCAACCTCGCAGCGTGGAACTACTTCGAGTCCGTCGAGAACCCGGTGAACAAGAAATTCGTCGCGGACTGGAAGGCCTACGCCAAGAAACACAACCTGCCGGGCGCCGACAAAGCGGTGACCAACGACCCGATGGAGGCCACTTACGTCGGCATCCATATGTGGGCGCAGGCGGCGGAGAAAGCCAAGTCCACCGACGTCGACAAGGTCCGCGAAGCGCTGGCCGGCCAGACCTTCGCCGCGCCGTCGGGCTACACCCTGACCATGGACAAGACCAACCACCACCTGCACAAACCGGTGATGATCGGCGAGATCCAGAGCGACGGTCAGTTCAATGTGGTGTGGCAGACCGAAGGGCCGATCCGCGCGCAACCGTGGAGCCCGTTCATTCAGGGCAACGACAAGAAGCCGGATTATGCGGTGAAGAGCAACTGAGTCCGACTTGGGCTTTGAGGTGGGGCGGAGATCTTTCCCCCTCACCCCAACCCTCTCCCCCAAGGGGCGAGGGGGAAAGGGAGCTGATCTTCATGCTTTTCAAAGCCTGAGTTCGACTCGAATTTGCAGGTCACAGTACATCGTCCAAACACCTCGGTCAGTCCCCTAGATTGCATGAGGGAGAGGGGGAAAGGGAGTTGATCTTCATGCTTTTCAAAGCCTGAGTTCGACTCGAATTTGCAGGTCGCAGCACATGGTCCAAAACACCTCGGTCAGTCCCCTCGATTGCATGAGGGAGAGGGGGAAAGGGAGCCGATCTTCATGCTTTTCAAAGCCTGAGTCCGGCTCGAATTTGCAGGTCACAGTACATCGTCCAGACACCTCGGTCAGTCCCCTCTCCCTCCGGGAGAGGGTTAGGGTGAGGGGGCGGTTGAACAGGACACCACTAATGCCCACTGACATATACCGCTTGTTTCTGATCATCGCACTGCTGTTGCCGATGACTGCCTTTGCCGGCGACGCCGAAGACTTCGTCGCCGCCAACCCCGTGCAACAAGCCAAACTGCTGGAAGCCTGGGCCGCGCAGCCCGAGCCGGCGCGCGTCGAACTGATCAATGCGCTGCAACAAGGCGAACTGACGATCGACGGCCAGCCAAAAACCCTGCGCCTGAACAACCGCCTGCGGGGTCTGATCGACACCGCGCTGGCCAGCCACCAATTGCTCGCCGCCGACGCCAAAATCCGTCTGACCGCCGCGCAGCAATTGCAGAAAAGCGCGAAACCCGCGCAGCTGAAATTCCTCGACCAGCAACTGGCTGGCGAAAAAGACCCCGGCGTGCACGATGCCCTGAGCCTGGCCCTGGCCAATCTGCAACTGGTGGATACCGACCCGGCAGTGCGTCTGGCCGCCGTGCGCCTGCTCGGGGAAACCGGCGACCCACTGGCCCGCACCCGCCTCGAAGGCCTGCTCGAACCCGGCGTCGAAAGCGATGGCGGTGTGCGCACGGCCGCCGAAACCAGCCTCGCCCAAGTCAAACGCAAACTGTTGATCGGCGAAGTGTTGGGGCAGGCGTTCAGCGGCATGTCCCTCGGCTCGATCCTGCTGCTCGCCGCGCTCGGTCTGGCGATCACCTTCGGCCTGCTCGGGGTGATCAACATGGCCCATGGCGAGATGCTGATGCTCGGCGCCTACTCGACCTATGTCGTGCAGTTGATGTTCCAGCGCTACGCCCCCCAAGCCATCGAGTTCTATCCGCTGATCGCGCTGCCGGTGGCGTTCTTTGTCACGGCGGCGATCGGCATGGCACTGGAACGCACGGTGATTCGTCACCTCTATGGCCGGCCGCTGGAAACCCTGCTAGCTACCTGGGGCATCAGCCTGATGCTGATCCAGTTGGTGCGCCTGCTGTTCGGCGCGCAGAACGTCGAAGTGGCAAACCCGGCGTGGCTGTCCGGCGGCATTCAAGTGCTGCCGAATCTGGTGCTGCCGTACAACCGCATCGTGATCATCGCCTTCGCCCTGTTCGTGGTGGTACTGACCTGGCTGCTGCTGAACAAAACCCGTCTGGGTCTCAACGTCCGCGCCGTCACCCAGAACCGCAACATGGCCGCTTGCTGCGGCGTGCCCACCGGGCGCGTGGACATGCTCGCCTTCGGCCTCGGCTCGGGCATCGCCGGCCTCGGTGGTGTGGCGCTGAGCCAGATCGGCAACGTCGGTCCGGACCTCGGCCAGAGCTACATCATCGACTCGTTCCTGGTGGTGGTGCTCGGCGGTGTCGGGCAACTGGCCGGCAGCGTACTGGCCGCGTTCGGCCTGGGTATCGCCAACAAGATTCTCGAGCCGCAGATCGGTGCGGTGCTCGGCAAAATCCTGATCCTCGCGCTGATCATTCTGTTTATCCAGAAACGTCCGCAAGGCCTCTTCGCACTGAAAGGACGGGTGATCGACTGATGAATCAGCCTCTGTTAGTCACGGCCACACAAAAGGCCGGACCGAAAGTCACGATGGCGGTCGGTGCGGTGATTTTCGCGCTGCTGATCGCCCTGCCGTTGCTCTCGTTGTTGGCGCCGGACAATGCGCTGCACGTCTCGGCCTACACGCTGACGCTGGTCGGCAAAATCCTCTGCTACGCCATCGTCGCCCTGGCGCTGGATCTGGTCTGGGGTTACGCCGGCTTGTTGTCGCTGGGCCATGGCCTGTTCTTCGCCCTCGGCGGTTACGCGATGGGCATGTACCTGATGCGTCAGGCGGCCGGCGATGGCTTGCCGGCGTTCATGACTTTTCTGTCGTGGACAGAACTACCGTGGTACTGGAGCGGCACCAGCAGCTTTGTCTGGTCGATGTGCCTGGTGGTGTTGGCACCGGGTCTGCTGGCGCTGGTGTTCGGTTTCTTTGCCTTCCGTTCGCGGATCAAGGGTGTGTATTTCTCGATCATGACCCAGGCCCTGACCTTCGCCGGCATGCTTCTGTTTTTCCGCAACGAGACCGGGTTTGGCGGCAACAACGGCTTCACCAACTTCCGCACGATCCTCGGTTTCGGCATCACCGAGCCAGGCACCCGCGCGGTGTTGTTTCTGGCCACGGTGCTGTTGCTGGTCGCCAGTCTGTTCATCGGCTGGCGCCTGGCGCAGAGCAAGTTCGGCCGGGTGCTGACCGCGCTGCGCGATGCAGAAAACCGCTTGATGTTCTGCGGCTACGACCCGCGCGGTTTCAAGCTGTTTGTCTGGGTGTTGAGTGCGGTGTTGTGCGGACTGGCCGGTGCGTTGTACGTGCCGCAGGTCGGCATCATCAACCCCAGCGAAATGTCGCCGACCAACTCGATTGAAGCGGCGGTGTGGGTGGCCCTCGGCGGCCGCGGCACGCTGATCGGCCCGCTGCTCGGCGCCGGCGTGGTCAACGGCATGAAGAGCTGGTTCACCGTGGCCTTCCCCGAATACTGGCTGTTCTTCCTCGGCGCGCTGTTCATCGTCGTGACGTTGTACCTGCCCAAAGGCGTGATCGGTCTGCTGAAGAAACGAGGTGAATCATGAGAGTGACAGCCACTGCCGAATTCATGCTGGAACCGGCGTTTTTTCCGGTGGAGCCGAACAAGGACGAGGGCACCAGCCGCGACTCGATCGGCCTCGGCCAACGCGTCGGCCCGGGCCTCGACACCCGGCACGGCACGATCCTGACCCTGGAGGACATCAGCGTCAGCTTCGACGGCTTCCGCGCCCTGAACAATCTCAACCTGTACATCGGCGTCGGTGAGCTGCGTTGCATCATCGGCCCCAACGGCGCGGGCAAGACCACGCTGATGGACGTGATCACCGGCAAGACCCGGCCCAGTCACGGTAAGGCCTGGTTCGGTGAAACCCTGGACCTGACGCAAATGAGCGAAGTGCAGATCGCCCAGGCTGGCATTGGCCGCAAGTTCCAGAAGCCGACGGTGTTCGAAGCCCTCAGCGTGTTTGAAAACCTCGAGCTGGCGCAGAAGACCGACAAGTCGGTGTGGGCCAGTTTGCGTGCGCGGTTGAGCGGCGAGCAGCGTGATCGCATCAGCGAAGTGCTGGAGACCATTCGCCTGACCACCTCGGTCAATCGCCCGGCGGGTTTGCTGTCCCACGGCCAGAAGCAGTTCCTGGAGATCGGCATGCTGCTGATGCAGGACCCGCAACTGCTGCTGCTCGACGAACCGGTGGCGGGCATGACCGACGCCGAAACCGAGTTCACCGCCGAGCTGTTCAAATCGCTGGCGGGCAAGCATTCGCTGATGGTGGTTGAACATGACATGGGCTTTGTCGGCTCGATTGCCGACCACGTCACCGTGTTGCACCAGGGCAGCGTGCTGGCTGAAGGCTCGCTTGAGCAGGTGCAGGAAAACGAGCGGGTGATCGAGGTCTACCTGGGCCGATGAATCGGCCAGCTGCAAGCGACAAGCTTCAAGCAGCAAGTAAAAGCAAAGTCATAAACAGTCCTGCTCTTGCTTGCAGCTTGCAGCTCGCGGCTTGAAGCCCAACTAACGGAGTTCCGATGCTACAGGTCCAACAACTTCATCAGTACTACGGCGGTAGCCACATCCTCCGGGGCCTCAGTTTTGATGTGAAGGTCGGCGAAGTCACCTGCCTGCTCGGACGCAACGGCGTGGGCAAGACCACCCTGCTCAAATGCCTGATGGGCCTGTTGCCGGCCAAGGAAGGTGCGGTGAACTGGGAGGGCAAACCGATCACCACGTTCAAGCCGCACCAGCGCGTTCACGCCGGTATTGCTTACGTGCCGCAAGGTCGGGAAATCTTCGGACGGCTGACCGTGGAAGAAAACCTGTTGATGGGTTTGTCACGGTTTCCCGGCAGCGAAGCCAAAGAAGTGCCAAGTTTCATCTACGAACTGTTCCCGGTGCTGCTACAAATGAAGCAGCGTCGCGGCGGTGACTTGTCCGGCGGGCAGCAACAGCAACTGGCAATCGGTCGCGCACTGGCCAGCCGTCCGCGCTTGCTGATCCTCGACGAACCCACCGAAGGCATCCAGCCGTCAGTGATCAAGGAGATCGGCGCGGTGATCAAGACACTCGCAGCCCGTGGCGACATGGCGATTTTGCTCGTCGAGCAATTCTACGATTTCGCCGCCGAGCTGGCCGATCAGTACCTGGTGATGTCCCGGGGCGAGATCGTCCAGCAAGGTCGCGGTGAAAATATGGAGGCCGAGGGTGTACGCGGACTGGTCACGATCTAAGGCAACGTTCTAATCTGTAGCTTCCTAACGATAATCACACACCATGAATTCGACTGTTTCACCTGCCCTGTTTACCCCGAGCTGGCACGCCGAGCTGGAGCTGGCCTACGCCCGCTTCGGCGAGTGCACGCGCCCGGTTCAGCGTCGGCACATCGGTCCGCTGCGGGTGCAAAAGCATCTATACGCCGAAGGCCCTGAAGTCTGCCAACACATCATCGTCCACCCGCCGGGCGGGATTGCCGGCGGCGACCGACTGGACATCAGCGCCCGCGTCGAAGCGCACGCCTGGGCGCAGATCACCAGCCCCGGCGCGGCGAAGTGGTATCGCGCGGGTGGGCCGGCTTATCAGAAGCTCGACTTGCAAGTCGCGGCCGGGGCGACGCTGGAATGGCTGCCGCAGGAAACCATCGTCTACAGCGCCGCGCAGGCTGAGCTGAGCACTTCGATTGAACTGGAAGGCGATGCCCGGCTGTTCTACTGGGATGTGGTGGCGCTGGGTCGCCCGGCCAGCGGCGAACGTTTCGACCGCGGGCATTTTCAGGCGCATCTGGATATTCGCCGTGATGGTCGATTGCTCTGGCACGAGCGCCAGCGCGTTGTTGGCGGTGACGGCTTGCTTGATTCACCGATCGGGCTGGACGGTAATCCGGTGTTTGCGACGTTGTTGGTCACCGGTGAGATTGAGGCTGAATTGCTTGAGCGCTGCCGCTCGCTGGGCCACGAAGTGCGAGGGGATCTGACGCAATTGCCGGGGCTGTTGGTGGCCCGTTGTCTGGCCAGTGAGGCATTGCTCGCTCGCGCCTGGCTCATCGACTTATGGCGTTTGCTGCGGCCAGTGCTTCTGGATCGCGAGGCGGTGTCACCGAGAATATGGAGCACCTGAAAGCCCCCCTCACCCCCCGCCCTCTCCCGGGGGGAGAGGGAGCCCGACCGAGTCGTTTGAAATGAATTTAACTGCCTGAACGAATACTGCTGACTGAACCGGCCATTGAAAACAACCGAGATCAGTCCCCTCTCCCTCGAAAGAGGGAGCCTGACCGAGTCGTTTGAAATGATTTAACTGCCTGAACGAATACTGCTGACTGAACCGGCCATTGAAAACAACCGAGATCAGTCTCCTCTCCCACGAAAGAGGGAGCGTGAGCGAGTCGTTTGAAATGAATTAACTGCCTGAACGAATACTGCTGACTGAACCGGCCATTGAAAACAACCGAGATCAGTCCCCTCTCCCTCGGGAGAGGGCTAGGGTGAGGGGCTGCTCCAACTGGCACCCCGCACCCACAAGAACCTCAAAAATCTGCCCTGATGGAACGACACAATGGACCTGACCCCACGCGAGAAAGACAAGCTGCTGATCTTCACCGCCGGCCTCGTCGCCGAGCGGCGACTGGCCCGCGGCGTGAAACTCAATTACCCGGAGGCCATGGCCTACATCTCCGCCGCGCTGCTGGAAGGCGCGCGTGATGGCCAGACCGTGGCCGAGCTGATGCACTACGGCACCACCCTGCTGAGCCGCGAGCAAGTGATGGACGGCATCCCGGAAATGATCCCCGAGATCCAGGTCGAAGCGACGTTCCCCGATGGCACCAAACTGGTCACCGTCCACCAACCGATCGTCTGAGGCCGCGCCATGACTTACACGATTCGCGACGCCCTCCACGCCGACCTGCCGGCGATCCGTGACATCTACAACGATGCGGTGCTCAACACCACGGCGATCTGGAACGAGTCGGCGGTCGACCTCGGCAACCGCCAGGCTTGGTTCAGTGCGCGTCAGGCCCAGGCGTATCCGATTCTGGTGATCGTCGGCGGCGACAACGCGGTGCTCGGCTACGCTTCATTCGGTGACTGGCGGCCGTTCGACGGCTTTCGCCATACCGTCGAGCACTCGGTCTATGTGCGCAGCGATCAACGCGGCAATGGCCTTGGCCCGCAATTGATGGGCGCCCTGATCGAACGGGCAAGGGCCTGCGGCAAACATGTCATGGTCGCCGCCATCGAAAGTGGCAACGCCGCCTCCATTCGTCTCCATGAGCGCGCCGGTTTCAGCATCACCGGCCAGATGCCGCAGGTCGGCACCAAGTTCGGTCGCTGGCTCGACCTGACGTTCATGCAACTGACCCTCAACCCCGGCGCGGAGCCGCCTGACGCCAACAAGGAGTGATACCGATGAACGCTGCCCAACTGCGCCGCGTCAACGCTGAAAGTTTTGCGCACTATCGTCAGGGCCTGATCGACCTGCTGCTCGATGCGGTGGGCTATGGCGCCAGCGTCGGCTTCATGGCCGACCTCGATGCCGCCCAGGCCCGCGCCTATTTCGATGAGGTCCAGGACAACGTGAACAAGGGCAGCGTGTTGCTCTGGGTGGTGGTCAAGGACGAACAGGTGCAGGCCAGCGTGCAACTGAGCCTGTGCCAGAAGGCCAACGGTCTCAATCGCGCCGAAGTGCAGAAACTGCTGGTGCGCGAACACGCCCGCCGACGCGGCCTCGGCCAGCAATTGATGAGCGCGCTGGAACTCGAAG
>NZ_QAIU01000573.1:4797-5312 GCF_003061205.1 Pseudomonas sp. HMWF006 | reverse complement strand
CCCCCGCCGAAGATTTCTACAAGGCCCTGGGTTACAGCCGCGCCGGTGAAATTCCCGACTACGCCTGCGACCCGCACGGCACCTATCGCCCGACCGCCCTCTATTACAAGATCCTGCAAGGAGCCCGGCCATGATTCCCGGCCAGTACCAGATCCAGCCCGGCGACATCGAACTCAACGTCGGCCGCCGCACCCTCAGCCTGAAAGTCGCCAACAGTGGCGACCGGCCGATCCAGGTCGGTTCGCACTATCACTTTTTCGAGACCAACGACGCCCTGACCTTTGACCGCGCCGCCAGCCGTGGCATGCGCCTGAATATCCCGGCCGGCACCGCCGTGCGCTTCGAGCCGGGGCAGAGCCGCGAGGTGGAGCTGGTGGATTACGCCGGGCACCGGCGGGTGTTCGGGTTTGCCGGGCGGGTCATGGGGGATCTCTAAAAAAGCAGCTTCAAGCTGCAAGCCTCAAGCTGCAAGAGAAAGCAGTTTAGTGGCGCCCGCACATTCGCTTTTACTTGAG
>NZ_QAIU01000573.1:753-4787 GCF_003061205.1 Pseudomonas sp. HMWF006 | reverse complement strand
GAAGCTTGCAGCTCAATTCCGAGGAACGAGGAAATGAAGATCTCCCGTCAAGCCTACGCCGACATGTTCGGCCCCACCGTCGGCGACAAGGTACGCCTGGCCGATACCGAGTTGTGGATCGAAGTCGAAAAGGACTTCACCACCTACGGCGAAGAAGTGAAATTCGGCGGCGGCAAAGTGATCCGCGATGGCCAGGGCCAGAGCCAGTTGCTCGCGGCCGAAGTGGTCGACACCTTGATCACCAACGCGCTGATCATCGACCACTGGGGCATCGTCAAGGCCGACGTCGGCCTCAAGGACGGGCGCATCGCCGCGATCGGCAAGGCCGGCAACCCGGACGTGCAGCCCGACGTGACCATCGCCATCGGCGCCAGCACCGAAGTGATCGCCGGTGAAGGCATGATCCTCACCGCCGGCGGCATCGACACCCATATTCACTTCATCTGCCCGCAGCAGATCGAAGAAGCGCTGATGAGCGGCGTCACCACCATGATCGGCGGCGGCACCGGGCCTGCCACCGGCACCAACGCCACCACCTGCACCTCCGGCCCGTGGCACCTGGCGCGCATGCTCCAGGCCGCCGACGCGTTCCCGATGAACATCGGCCTCACCGGCAAGGGCAACGCCAGCCTGCCGGAGCCGTTGATCGAGCAGGTCAAGGCCGGTGCCATCGGCCTCAAGCTGCACGAAGACTGGGGCACCACCCCGGCAAGCATCGACAATTGCCTGAACGTCGCCGACCAGTACGACGTGCAAGTGGCGATCCACACCGACACCCTCAACGAATCCGGCTTCGTCGAAACCACCCTCGGCGCGTTCAAGGGCCGCACCATCCACACCTACCACACCGAGGGTGCCGGTGGCGGCCATGCGCCGGACATCATCAAGGCCTGCGGTTTCCCGAACGTACTGCCGAGTTCCACCAACCCGACCCGGCCGTTCACCCGCAACACCATCGACGAACACCTCGACATGCTGATGGTCTGCCATCACCTGGACCCGAGCATCGCCGAAGACGTCGCATTTGCCGAAAGCCGCATCCGCCGCGAAACAATTGCCGCCGAAGACATCCTCCACGACCTCGGCGCGTTCTCGATGATCAGCTCCGACAGCCAGGCCATGGGCCGTGTCGGCGAAGTCATCACGCGCACCTGGCAGACCGCCGACAAGATGAAGAAGCAGCGCGGCCCGCTGCCGCAGGACGGCGCAGGCAACGACAACTTCCGCGCCAAGCGCTACATCGCCAAGTACACCATCAACCCGGCGATCACCCACGGCATCAGCCACGAAGTCGGCTCGGTGGAAGTCGGCAAATGGGCGGATCTGGTGCTCTGGCGCCCGGCATTTTTTGGCGTGAAACCGACGCTGATCCTCAAGGGCGGCGCGATTGCCGCCAGCCTGATGGGCGATGCCAACGCGTCGATCCCGACCCCGCAACCGGTGCACTATCGCCCGATGTTCGCCAGTTACGGCGGTTCGCTGCATGCCACCAGCCTGACCTTTATCAGTCAGGCGGCGCAGGAAGCCGGGTTGCCTGAAGCGTTGGGATTGAAGAAGAAAATCGGCGTGGTCAAAGGCTGCCGTGACGTGCAGAAAACCGACCTGATCCACAACGATTATCTGCCGAACATTGATGTCGACCCGCAGACGTATCAGGTCAGGGCGGACGGTGTGTTGCTCTGGTGTGAGCCGGCAGAAACCTTGCCGATGGCACAGCGGTACTTTTTGTTTTGAGCACAAAAAAGGCCCTTCGGGGCCTTTTTCAATGGTGAATCAGAATGACCGTGTAATCGTTCTTCGCTGGCAAGCCAGCTCTCACAGGTTCTGCGTCGAACTGAAATCCCTGTTTCAACCCAAAACCCTGTGGGAGCTGGCTTGCCAGCGATGAGGCCAAATCAACCGACACAAAGTTTTCAGGCTATCTACTCAACCACCAACCGCCCCAAGCGCTGGCGCAACATGCGGTTCTCGGCGCGCAACTCGCGCACTTCTTCCAGCAGATCCAGCGCCAGGGCGACGCCTTCCCACTCCAGTTCCAGTTCGCGGCGCAATTTCGCCGCACGTTTGGCCAAGGCCAGTTCGTAATCGGTGAAGCGCCATTCCCGGGGCTGTGCACCCTGAGGTTCGAGGATGCCGTGTTCGACGATTTCGATCACGTAGGCATCCGACAAATCGGCCGCCTCACAGAATTCTGCCAAGTCCAGTTGAACGATCAGGGGGCTGCTCATGATGGGCTACTCCGTCGTCGAATCAGAAGTTCTCTCGCGGATTGAAGGCGGCTTTCTTCGCCAGTTCCTGCCACAGCGCCTTGACCTCATCGTCCGAGGCTTTCGGCATCACGGCTTTGAGCTGCACGAACAGATAACCGCGCTCGCCGGCCTTGTTTTTCAAACCATGACCCTTGGCGCGCATGCGCTGGCCGTTCTGGCTGCCCGCCGGCACCTTGAGGTTGATCTTGCCGGTCAGGGTCGGCACGGCCACTTCAGCGCCCAGCGCCAGTTCCCACGGCGCCAGCGGCAGGGTGATGATCAGGTTTTCGCCTTCGACATCGAATTTCGGGTGCGGCGCAAAGCGAATAGTCAGGTACAGATCGCCATTGGCCCCGCCACCGATCCCCGGTGCACCCTGGCCCTTGAGGCGGATGCGCTCGCCGTCGGTCACGCCCGCCGGGATCTTCACGTTCAGGCTCTTGCTGGTGTTGCTGACGTGCTGGCCGTTGGCGTTGTATTGCGGCACCTGGAAGGTGACCTTCTTCGACTCGTTCGCCAGCGTCTCCTCGAGGAAGATCGGCAGTTCCATTTCCACGTCTTGTCCCCGGCGCCCGGTACTGCGTTGTTGCCGACCTTCGCCGCCACCGAAACCGGGGCCGCGATTGCCGAAGATCGAACTGAAGAAGTCCGAGAAGTCGCCGGTGTCGCCACCGCCGCCGCCAAAGCCGCCACGGCTCTGCCAGCCCGGTGGGCCCTGGAACGGCTGACCGTGCTGGCCATAGCGGCGCAGCTCGTCGTATTCGGCGCGCTTGTCGGCGCTTTTCAGCGCTTCATAGGCTTCCGAGGCATCCTTGAACTTGGCCTCGGCGTCTTTTTCCTTGCTGACATCCGGGTGGTATTTGCGCGCCAGCTTGCGATAGGCCGCCTTGATCGCCTTGTCGTCCGCCGTCGGCTCCACGCCGAGTATCTTGTAATAGTCTTTGAAGTCCATCGAAGGAATCACCGTCCGTTATCGATTTCGCGCCGAGCCCAGCATGCGCTCATTCGCGCGTGCCGGGTTGACCGATCTCAAGTTTGTGACCGGGTGGCGCTGCAGAAGTTTATCGGCAGTGGGCGACGGTTCTTGTGACCGCCGGTGTGTCTGCCGGCCCATGCCAGCAAGTTTGGGGCAAAGTCCGGGCTTTCAAGGCAGTTTAGTCGTGAAATAGCAGATGACCGGCCTTCGAATCTGTCGCGCACTGACATACACTGCGCGGCCGTTTTTTAGACCGGAACCGAAAGACATGAAAGACGCCTCTCCAGCCCGTGCCTGCGGCATCGACTTCGGCACGTCCAACTCCACCGTCGGCTGGCTGCGCCCCGGCATGGAAACGATGATCGCGCTGGAAGACGACAAGATCACCCTGCCGTCGGTGGTCTTCTTCAACATCGAGGAACGCCGTCCGGTGTACGGTCGCCTGGCGCTGCACGAGTACCTGGAAGGCTACGAAGGCCGGCTGATGCGCTCGCTCAAGAGCCTGCTGGGCTCCAAGCTGATCAAGCACGACACCAGCGTCCTCGGCACCGCGATGCCGTTCAAGGACCTGCTCGGCCTGTTCATCGGCCAACTGAAGAGCCGCGCCGAAACCGCCGCCGGTCGGGAATTCGAGCAAGTGGTCCTCGGTCGCCCGGTGTTCTTCGTCGATGACGATCCGCTGGCCGACCAGGAAGCCGAAGACACCCTGGTCGAAGTGGCGCGCAAGCTCGGCTTCAAGGACGTGTCGTTTCAGTACGAACCGATCGCGGCGGCCTTCGACTACGAGTCGACCATCGAAAAAGAAGAGC
>NZ_QAIU01000573.1:0-743 GCF_003061205.1 Pseudomonas sp. HMWF006 | reverse complement strand
GCGGCGTGCACATCGGCGGTACCGATTTCGATAAACAGCTGAGCCTGCAAGGTTTGATGCCGCTGTTCGGCTACGGCAGCCGCATGAAGAGCGGCGCCTACATGCCGACCAGCCACCACATGAACCTGGCGACCTGGCACACCATCAACTCGGTCTACTCGCAGAAATCCACCCTGGCGCTGGGCAGCATGCGTTACGACATCGAAGACACCGGCGGTATCGACCGCCTGTTCAAGCTGATCGAACAGCGCGCCGGCCACTGGCTGGCGATGGAAGTAGAAGAAACCAAGATCCAGCTGACCCACACCGACAGCCGCCATGTGCCGCTGGACCGGATCGAGCCCGGCCTGAGCGTTGAGCTGAGCCGCGCCCTGTTCGAATCGTCCATCGACGCACTGCTTGAGCGCGTGCGCGGCAGCGTCACGCAGCTGTTGAACGATGCCAACGTGTCGGTGGATCAGGTCGATACGGTGTTCTTCACCGGCGGTTCGAGCGGCATTCCGGCGCTGCGCAACAGTGTTTCGGCGATGTTGCCGAACGCACGGCATGTTGAAGGGAATATCTTTGGCAGCATTGGCAGCGGTCTGGCGATTGAGGCGATGAAGCGTTACGGCGCAATGGCCTGATCACAATCGCTGTGGCGAAGAGCCTTTGTGGCGAGGGGATTTATCCCCGTTGGGTCGCGAAGCGGCCCCCGACTTTTGAAAGCAGGGGCCTGCTGCGCAGGCCAGCGGGGATAAATC
>NZ_QAIU01000572.1:9404-10189 GCF_003061205.1 Pseudomonas sp. HMWF006 | reverse complement strand
CGCCCGACCAGTTGCGCCAGGGAATCAGTCGTGGCGCGCGCATCAATTGGCCCAAGGCCGGGTTCGTCGCCAGCGCACTGAAGGCGCCAACGATACTTGCCCGCTGCAACAACTGACGCCGTGTCATACCCATCGTCATGCGCACGCCCTTATTGTGGGAGAGGTTGATCGGCCATGAAGCCGATCAGTTGCAGGAATTGTTCTTCCGAGCACTCGACGCACTGGCCCATCGGCGGCATGCCGTTATAGCCATTGATAGCGTGATCGAGCAGCGTGTCGGCGCCCTGCCGGATGCGCGGCTCCCAGGCTTTGCGATCGCCGGTGAGCGGTGCGTTGGCGGCCGGATTGGCGTGGCAGAGCTGGCAGCTGTTGGTGTAGATCTGCGCAAGGGTCGGCTCTTTGGGTATCGCGTCATGGGCGGTGGCCGGGGGTTTGGGCTCTTCGCCGCAGCCAAACAGCGTCATGGCTAACGCCAGCAGTAAAGTGAGACGGATTGCCCGCATAACGTTCCTCGAAGGTGGCAGCGCTTATTGTTGTAAGCACACCTTAAGACAGGCAGGTCAGCAGGTTGAGGGCATTGCGGGACAGAGAGGGGGCATCCGGGGCCAGTCCGGAATCAAGTCGGAATCGGCGATAGACACAAAACCCTGTGGGAGCTGGCGTGCCAGCGATAGCGAAGTGTCAGCCACTGAAGCCCGTGAAAGTACCGGCCACATCGCTGGAAAGCCAGAGCGCCCAAGTTCAGCGGTGTCGCTGCCCCCCTCTGTTCTGCGCCTTTGCGTGAC
>NZ_QAIU01000572.1:6385-9394 GCF_003061205.1 Pseudomonas sp. HMWF006 | reverse complement strand
GGCGTATAACCTACAGAGACTTTTTGATCTGCATACGGACATCAACACGGGGTAGCGACATGACCACAGCAAACATCCTTGGCAACCTGTTCCCTTCTGTCAGCGACATCCCGGAAAAATACCGCCTCGACGGTCAGGTCGAGCAACGTGAATACCTCGTCGATGGCCAGTTGCGCCGCTGGGACGGCCCGCTCGCCCAAGTGCGCAGCCCGGTCTATCTGCACGGCGAGAACGGCGACGAACAAGTGATTCTCGGCAGCACCCCGCTGCTCGATGCCGACACCGCCCTCACCGCACTCGACGCCGCTGTCCGCGCCTACGACCGTGGCCAGGGTCTGTGGCCGACCATGCGCGTGGCCGAACGTATCCAGCATGTCGAAGCCTTCCTCGGCCGCATGCGCCAGCAACGTGATGCTGTGGTGAAGTTGTTGATGTGGGAAATCGGCAAGAACCTCAAGGACTCGGAAAAGGAATTCGACCGCACCTGCGACTACATCGTCGACACCATCAATGCGCTTAAAGAACTCGACCGCCGCTCCAGCCGTTTCGAGCTGGAGCAGGACACGCTCGGGCAGATCCGCCGCGTACCGCTCGGCGTCGCCCTGTGCATGGGCCCTTACAACTACCCGCTGAACGAAACCTTCACCACGCTGATTCCGGCGCTGATCATGGGCAACACTGTGGTGTTCAAACCGGCCAAGCTCGGCGTATTGCTGATCCGTCCGTTGCTCGAAGCCTTCCGAGACAGCTTCCCCACCGGCGTGATCAACGTGATCTACGGCAGCGGCCGCGAAACCGTCAGCGCGCTGATGGCCAGCGGCAAGATCGACATCTTCGCCTTCATCGGCACCAACAAGGCCGCCAGTGACCTGAAGAAACTGCACCCGAAACCGCACCGCTTGCGCGCGGCATTGGGGCTGGATGCGAAGAACCCGGGCATCGTGCTGCCGGAAGTCGACCTGGACAACGCCGTCAGCGAAGCGGTCACCGGCTCGCTGTCGTTCAACGGCCAGCGTTGCACCGCGCTGAAAATCCTCTTCGTTCACGAAGATGTGGTCGACAGCTTTATCGAGAAATTCAACGCCAGACTGGCCACGCTGAAACCGGGCATGCCCTGGGACAGCGGTGTGTCGCTGACACCGCTGCCGGAGTCGGGCAAGGTCGATTACCTGCATGGCCTGGTAGCGGATGCGCGCAGCAAGGGTGCCGAGGTGGTCAACCCGAATGGCGGCGAGTCGCGCGAGTCGTTCTTCTACCCGGCAGTGCTGTACCCGGTGACGCCACAGATGCGCGTGTACAACGAGGAGCAGTTCGGCCCGGTGGTGCCGATTGTGCCGTACCGTCACCTAGACACCGTGATCGACTACGTGCTGGAGTCGGATTTCGGCCAGCAGTTGAGTATCTTCGGCACCAACCCGGTGGCCGTCGGCCGACTGGTCGACACCTTCGCCAACCAGGTCGGGCGGATCAACCTCAACGCCCAGTGCCAGCGCGGCCCGGACACCTACCCGTTCAACGGCCGCAAGAACTCCGCCGAAGGTACGCTGTCGGTACACGATGCGCTGCGGGTGTTTTCGATCCGCACGCTGGTGGCGACCAAGTTCCAGGACAGCAACAAGGACCTGATCAGCGAGATCATTCGCGGTCGCGATTCAAGCTTCCTGACCACCGATTACATTTTCTGACGAGGACCTTGCACTGAGTACATTCAGCACCCACCGACTGCCTCCGCTGTTGCGCCGAATCCTGCGTCCGCTGCTGGACCCGTACCGGCGCTATCGGCACGCCCGAGTGATCCACGCGGTGCGGGTGGCGTTGGGGTTGCTGGCGACCATCCTGCTGACCACCGGCATTAACCTGCCCCACGGCGAGTGGGCGTCGGTGACCATGCTGGTGGTGATTGGCGGTTTGCAGCATCACGGCAACATTGGCAAAAAAGCCGCTGAACGCGCCACCGGCACCTTGATCGGCGCCGGCGTCGGTTTGCTGCTGGTCGCGCAGCAGGCGTGGCTCGGTATGCCGTGGCTGACCTATTTCGCCATGGCGGTGGTCTGCGGATTCTTTTCCTATCACGCCATCGGCAAGGGCGGCTACACCGCCCTGCTCTCGGCGATCACCGTGTTCATCGTCGCCGGGCATGGCGACAATCCGATCACGGACGGTTTGTGGCGCGGCGTCGATATCCTGATCGGCATCGCGCTGGCACTGGCGTTCTCGTTTGCCTTGCCGCTGTACGCTGTGTATTCGTGGCGCTACAACCTGGCCGATGCCCTGCGCGATTGCGCCACGGTGTACGGACGGATCATCAGCGGCCATCCGGTCAGCGCCGATGAACATCTGAAACTGATGGCGCGCCTCGGCGCGGTGATGGTGCAACTGCGCTCGCTGATGCCGTCGGTGTCCAAGGAAGTGAAGATCTCGATGACCGAACTCGATGCGATCCAGCGCAATCTGCGCATGTGCATCAGCACCCTGGAAATCCTCGGCAATACCCGTCCGGACGCCAACGACCCGCAAGCCATGGCTCATCTGCAATCGGCGCTAAAGGCTGAACACCGGCAGATTCGCGTGCAGTTGATCGGCATGGCTCGCGCCCTGAAAACCGGCGCTGCACAACGCCTCGATCGACCTCTGGAACTGGCGGAGGTGAAGCTGGATGTGCCTGTTTACAGCGCGCTGGATGGCTATCGACTGTTGACCCGGCAACTGGCTGCGAACATCACCGAGATGCGCCAGCGCCTGGCGAAAACCGCACCGCGCTGGAACATCTGAGCGTTACTGCGCGGCGAGCCGGCGAATTTTCAACCCCCAGCCCTGCTGCATGCCGGCAGCCGCCAGCAGGATCGCCGCCACGCCGACCCATTGCAGGATCTCCAGGCGATGGCCGAAGGCGAACCAGTCGACGAAAATCGCTGCAATCGGATAGATAAATGACAGCGCACCGGTCAATGCCGTCGGCAGTTTCTGGATCGCGCCGTACAGCAGCACATACATCAAACCGGTATGCAC
>NZ_QAIU01000572.1:5898-6375 GCF_003061205.1 Pseudomonas sp. HMWF006 | reverse complement strand
GAGAAACGCTGCGCCCAATGCCAGCGCAATGCCTGTCAGATAGTCACCGCCACTCTCGGCCTGGGTGCCGTGGGCACTGACGATGGCCAACATTCCCATGAACGAGACCGCCAGCCAGAACAGCTTCTGCAGGGTGATTTTCTCGCCGAGAAACAGCGCCGCCAACCCGACCAGCATGAACGGCTGCACGTTGTACACCGCGGTGCCGATGGCAATCGACGCCCGGGAGTACGAAGCAAACAACAGCACCCAGTTGCCGACAATCGCTACGCCGCTGAGCACGGCCAGCAGGAACGTCGTGCGGGTCAGCATGCCCGGGCGCAGAAAACCGAATGCCGCGCAAATCAGCAGCAAGGTGCCAGCGCCGAACACGCAGCGCCAGAACACCACATCCAGCACCGGTTGCCCGGACACCAGCACAAACCAGCCGATCGTCCCGGATATCAGCATGGCTGCAGTCATTTCAAATGAGCCGCG
>NZ_QAIU01000572.1:659-5888 GCF_003061205.1 Pseudomonas sp. HMWF006 | reverse complement strand
GTCCATTTCAGTCTCCTCTTGTGTGGCAAAAGTATGCCAAGTGGAGCCGGGGCCACTCCAGCGCAAAAAACAGGCTAAACTCGCCATCTGCCTTTTTTATAGTGGGTAGTTTCTTTCAGTTGCCTAATTCAGGAGTTTTTATGACCGACGACATCGACCAGATCCTGATCGGCGCCTTGATGGAAGATTCGCGGCGCTCACTCAAGGCGCTCGCGCAACTCAGCGGCCTGTCTTCGCCGAGCGTGGCCGAGCGCTTGCGTCGCCTGGAAGAGCGCGGCGTGCTCAAGGGCTACACCGTGGAGATTGACCCCAAATGCTTCGGCTACCAGTTGCAGGCGATCGTCCGCGTGCGCCCGCTGCCGGGACAGTTGCAGGAAGTCGAGCGGCAGATTCTGTCGATTCCAGAGTTTACCGAGTGCGACAAGGTCACCGGCGAGGACTGTTTCATTGCCCGCTTGCATGTGCGTTCGATGGAACAACTGGACACCCTGCTCGACCGCCTCAATACCTTGGCCGAAACCAATACCGCGATTGTCAAAAAGACCCCCGTCAAGCGCCGGCTGCCGCCGATGGCTTGAGTGCTTTTTCTTCCCGTTCGGCGTAGATTGAGGTTTTTCCAGCTAAGGATTGGCGGTATGAAATGTTATGCAGTGATGCTGATGGCGTTGGTGCTCAATGGTTGCGGTACGGTGCAAACCGTAGTGAGCAGCGACAAGCACACCGCCGACAGCCTCAAGAGAGAGAAAAGCTACTGCGGCGCCGTGCCACGGATCTACAGCGGTGTGACCTACGACTTCTGCCTGATGAACGCCGAAGTGCGCGAAGGTGTCGACACGTTCCAGCACAACAACGCGAACTTCGGCATCCTCATCGATGCAGCGGCGTCCGGGGTGCTCGATACGTTTTTACTGCCTTATACCGTCTACAAACAGCACGCCGATGGCAGCATCGTCATCAACTAGGTGCATTTTCAGCAGGCAACAAAAAACCCGCAAATGCGGGTTTTTTGTTGATGCCAGTCTGGCGATCAGTCGTCGCGGCTCATGATGCCGAATATCTGCAACAAGCTGACGAACAGGTTGTAGATAGATACATACAGGCTGATGGTCGCCATGATGTAGTTGCGCTCACCGCCGTGGATGATGGCGCTGGTCTGGAACAGGATGCACACCGACGAGAACAGCACGAAGCCGGCGCTGATCGCCAGTTGCAGGCCGCTGATCTGGAAGAACATGCTCGCCAGCGTTGCCCCCAGCAGGACGAAGAAACCGGCGGTGATAAAACCACCGAGGAAACTCATGTCCTTGCGGGTGATCAGCACGTAGGCCGACAGACCGCCAAACACCAACGCGGTCATCGCGAACGCCGAACTGACCAACTCAGCGCCGCCCTGCATGCCCAGGTAACGGTTGAGGATCGGGCCGAGCAGGAAACCCATGAATCCGGTCAACGCAAACGCGGACACCAGGCCCCACGCGGAGTCACGGAGTTTGTTGGTAAGGAAGAACAGCCCGTAGAAGCCGATCAGCACCACGAAGATGTTCGGGTAGCCCACACGCATCTGCTGTGCCACGAACGCCATCACACCGCTGAAAGCCAGGGTCAGAGCCAGTAGACCGTAAGTGTTGCGCAGGACGCGGCTAACCTCTAGCTGCTCAGCCTGCACGCTGTTATTAACTGCGTAATCCTGTTCGCGCATGGCGACACTCCTGTTGGTTTGAAACGTTCAGTCGCAAAGATCATAACAGACGCTCTGTAACAAGCCATGCAGAGAGTTTGACAGTGTGTTTCATTCAGGTATTATGGCGCCCGCAACGCAACGGAGGTGTGGCCGAGTGGTTTAAGGCAACGGTCTTGAAAACCGTCGACTGTAACAGGTCCATGAGTTCGAATCCCATCGCCTCCGCCATCTTATGTACGACAAAGCCCTGATTATTCAGGGCTTTGTCGTTTCTGGCATTCAGGAAATTTGCTCCTCTCTCTATGGATCGTTTCCGCATCTATTCGGGCATTTCCGCAACCCTACCCTTCTGACACCGTTAAGTTGGTGCTAAACAAATCAAACTAAGCACAGCGCGTCGGTAGCATTGAATGCTCAGTAGACCGCTTTCGGCCCAGAGTGTGTAAAAACGCTCAAGGCTTCATCGTCTTGGATCATTGACGTTCGTGGCTGAACGATCGCATGGCAAATGCTGCGTATTGCATCAGTCGCGACCTGGAACACGTCAACGCTGTTCTTACAGTCTCTGGGATGGGCCAAAATCAGCTTTTTATGCCGACAGCGCCTTCATTAAACCGTGAGCACCGATGATTTTCATGACCCGTTTCATGTTGTAGGCGAGCACATTTAAACTCATCTCCGCGCCCACCCCGGCCAGCTTTCGCGTCAGGAAGTGCGTCGCACCCATCCATTGTTTGAGCGTCCCGAAGGGATGCTCGACCGTACGCTTGCGGACTCGCATCATGTCCGGCGCGTTGCTCAGTCTGTTCTGCATTTCCTCCAGTATGGCTTCATGCTCCCAGCGTCGAACCCGTCGTTCCGTGCTCGGTGTGCACTGCGCTTTCAGCGCGCAGCCCCTGCATTTCGAACTCCAGTAACGTTGCAGCGTCAGGCCTTTTTCAACGTTGGTATAGCGCCAGATCAGTGCTTCTCCCGCCGGGCAAATGTATTCGTTTTTTGCCGCGTCGTAGATGAAAGCATCGTTATTGAAACGCCCGTCCGCTTTGGCTCCAGAGGTCATCGGCTTGGGCACATAGGCGGTGATCCCGGCATCGTGAAAACCCAGGATCTCTTCGCTTTTGAAGTAACCTCGATCAGCCACTACCGACAGCGTTTCTGACGCCATCGCCTCTCGGGCTTGCTTAGCCATCGAGCTGAGTTGATCGCGATCTGAACCAACGTTGGTCACCTCATGCGCAACGATCAAATGGTGCTGCGTATCGACCGCTGTCTGCACGTTATAGCCAACAATTCCCGTGCCGCGCGTCATTATGGATCGGCTGTCTGGATCGGTCAGTGAGACCTGTTTATCCGGTGATTCATTGAGCTGAATTTCGATCGCCTGAAGCTCTTTCATTTGAATTTTGAGCTTGGTGATTTTCTCTTCCAGCCGCACGGCGCTGGGCTCGGTAGCTGTTGGTTCTCGCCGATCAGCAGCATCGAGTGCCGTCAGGTAACGATTGATGCTCGATTCAATTTCTTCCATTCGCCGCTTCAGTTTGGCGCTGGTGAAATTGCGGTCGCGATTGTTGACGGCTTTAAATTTGCTGCCATCGATGGCGACCAGATGTTCTCCGAACAGTCCCAACTGCTGACACAACACGACGAACTGGCGGCAGACGCCTCGGATGGCTTTGCTGTTGTCTTTTCGGAAGTTGGCGATGGTCTTGAAGTCCGGCATCAAACGCCCGGTCAACCACATCAGTTCGACGTTGCGTTGGGCTTCTCGCTCCAGGCGTCGGCTCGACTGGATGCGGTTGAGATAACCGTAGATGTAGATCTTCAACAAGACCGAGGGATGGTAAGCAGGTCGGCCAGTGTCGGCTGGAATGGCACCGTCAAAACCCAGTTTGACCAGGTCGAGTTCGTCGACGAAGACGTCGACTACGCGCACCGGATTGGTATCGCTGACGTAGTCGTCGAGGCTCTCGGGAAGTAAGGTGCCTTGGCCTCGATGTTCACCTTGGATAAAGCGCTTCATGGGCGATCCCTGCGATGAAATCCTCAGAAATCATAGCAAGTGTTCGCGAAGGCGTTTTTACACACTCTGGGCCGGAAGCTGACGGTCGGCTTGGCTCCGTTTCAAATTGAGCAAGCCGGTCTCTCACCCAACCGCTCTACCAACCTTACGAGATAACCGTCGGGATCCTGGACGATGAATTCTCGCTGGCCTACTTCTACATTTTCAGCCCGATACCAAGTGTCTTTGCATTCTTGATAGAGTGAAAATCCAGTCTGAGCAAGTTTTTGGATGATAGGTGCGACAGCCTCAACATCAATTTGTAGGTTGATGCCTCTTCCAAACGGCTTAGTCAACGGCGCAGTCAGCCATTGACCCGCGTCCGAATCAACCTGCTCAAGCATCACTTGAGCACAATTCAAATCAAGGTACGCAAATCCATCTTCCGGGCGTTGATAAGCTATTTTGAACCCCAAGCAAGAAACCCAAAAAGCCAGACTGCTATCTAGGTTGGTGACCATTAACTCCGGAACCAGTTTGTTACGTTCTAACATGAGATGACTTCCATTTCAAAAGGCTAATTATTGCAGGCGAGCAGGTTCTGCACTTTTCGCTTCGATGCCACAACAGGATCGTGGCGAGCCTGATGATGCATGGTCGGGTGGGAATTATCGAGTCGAGTTGAATGGCCGTTATTGACCCAGAGTGCGTAAAAACGCTTCGCCAAAATTGGAGTGTGCGCGTTTACTTCGAATCTGAAATTTATCGGCACGTCAGCAGGTGCGGATTTTACGTAGAAGCGCGATTCTCAGCCCGGGCTTGAGTACCTGTCGCGCTGAAAAACGTTTTTACACAGCCTCGGCCTTAAGCGGTCATTGAATTTTGCTAGCAGACGGTACCAAACCAGCGGCAAGCGCCTCCAATAATGCACTGACCTTGGGAAGCGCCTGACGGCTCTTTAGCCAAATCAGATTGATCGCCTGGCCTTCGGTTGCCAACTGGGGAAGCACTTCAACCAATGTCCCCTCTTCAAGCTGACGTTTGATCAACCATGACGGTAACTGTGCTATCCCGCATCCCGCCGATACCGCGATTACCAAACCTTCGCCATCTCCCACAACGAACTTTGCGCCTATAGCCCTGCGTTCAATTTCGCCCGGATGCTTTCCTGAAAAACTCCAAGGGCTAACCGTTCCATCCGCCCAGCCGTAAGCGATGCACTGATGATGTTCCAAGTCGCGATCAGTCAAGGGCGTGCCGTGCTTACTCAAATATGCGGGAGACGCACAGAAGATATGCCACTCACTGCCCAGATAGCGGTGCCCCAATGTGGCGGGCCAAACGTCCGAACCACCGATGCGTACGACGATATCGACATCTTCCTCGATAGGGTCGATGACACGGTCGGAAAACGAAATGTGCGGCAGCAGCAGTGCATGTTCCTGGGCAAACCGCAGAATGACCGGAAGTGCCTGCAGGCGGCCGAATGCACCTGGAAGGTCAATGCGAATCCTGCCGCGAGGTTCAGTGTTTTCGGCAAGTAGGGACA
>NZ_QAIU01000572.1:0-649 GCF_003061205.1 Pseudomonas sp. HMWF006 | reverse complement strand
GTCAGTGACAAGCTTCGAGTTGTTCGGTGGAACAACCGAGTCCCAAGCCTGCTCTCCAATCGAGCTATCCCTTTACTGATTGCCGAAGCCGTCAGACTCATCCGCTCGGCAGCGCCTTTAAAGCTGCCGGAGTCGGCAACGCAGACAAATACATCAATGCCCTTTAAACGTTCGGAGGAAAACATGCATGCCCCGCATTCATGAATTGAATTCTGTCGATATGATAAAAAACATCATAAATCAGAACATAATTCCCCAGTAAGCTTGATTCGCGCATCAATCAACACTTTGCGACTGACAAACACTATCAAAACAACCTGCTGAACGATGAGGCAAGGATGCTGACCACGCTAAAAAACTATCCGACAACAATAAATTTGCTGCTGTCGGCGTCCCTGATATTGACCTTGGCGCGAGCAATTACCCTGCCCTATCTGGTCATTTACCTTTCCGGGAGTTTCAGCTTAAGCGTCGCCGATATCGGCCTGGTTATAGGCAGCACACTGATCATTGGGTCGTTATTGAGTCTTTACGGTGGTTTTCTGGTCGACAAGATGTCCAGTTACCGGCTGATCCTGGCCTTCAGTGGCGTGTTCACGCTGGGGTTTCTAGGGACGTTTCTGGCTCGCGAACTTTGGCTGTTCTACAG
>NZ_QAIU01000571.1:3929-5808 GCF_003061205.1 Pseudomonas sp. HMWF006 | reverse complement strand
AATTAATGTACGACACAAAAAACCGTGGGAGCTGGCTTGCCAGCGATGGCGTCAATAAGGTCAAACGATAGGAAACGAGTTGAAATCGACGCTATTGGCCAGCCGGCTATCAATCAGGTCAATAAACCCCTGCGCCTCGGGCCGGTTGAAGTGCGCCTGCATCGCCGCCTCCGACTGCCAGTGGGCGCTGACCGTCCAGCGGTGGCTGTCCTCGGGGCAGCGGTCGACCAGGTAGGAATCGCAGCCGGGTGTCTCGCGCAAGGTGTCGACGATCCTCTGCAGTTGCCTGCCCAGCTCCTCCGAGCGGCCGGCGGCGGCCTGCACCTGAACGGTGTTGATCACTTCGTTGGACATTGCTCACACTCCTTAATCAGGCCGGACGAGTCCTGCTCATTGAGGGATAACGCTGGTGCAGAATAGGCCTGCACCCCCGGATCACCAATAACCAATCGGCGGTTAATCACCCAGTCCAATCATTCACGCAACTTGTTGCAGGATGTCGCGCAGGCGATCCAGAGCGATATCAATGTCCAGCGTTTCAATGGCGCCGAAACCGAAGTACAAGCCGTTTTTCGCCGGTTGCTGGTCATAGAAAATGTCGATGGAGTACAGGCCGACCTCGACCCTTTTCGCCAGTTCGATCACCAGCGGCAGATCGATCGGCACCTTGCAGAGCACCGCCATATGAAAGCCCGCACTGGCTGGCACCGCGTCGAGCCAGGGCGACAGATCGGTCGCCATGCGCGCCAGAATCCGTTTGCGGCGCTGGGCGTAAATCGCGTGGCAGCGGCGGATGTGCTTGAGCAGACAACCCTCGGCGATGAACTTGGCCAGCGCCCATTGCGGCAAAGTCGGGGCATGCTGGTCGGTGAGTTTTTTGGCGCGAATCACCGCTTCGAGGATCGCCGGCGGCAGGATCGCGTAGCCCAGGCGCAGCTCTGGCAGCAGGGTTTTGGAGAACGTGCCGACGTAGGCGACGATGCCGCGCTGATCGAGGTCGTGCAGTGAGTCAGTAGGGCGACCTTCGTAGCGGAATTCGCTGTCATAGTCGTCCTCGATGATGATCGCCCCCAGTTCATAGGCTCGGGCCAGCAAGGCTTCACGGCGCGCCTGGCTCATCGACATACCCAGCGGGAACTGGTGTGACGGGGTGACGTAAATCAGCCGCGTGCCCTCGGGAATCTGCTCGGCCACAATGCCTTCGGCATCCACCGGCACACCGACCACTTGTGCGCCGTGGGTGCCGAACAGCAGACGCGCTGGCGGGTAGCCCGGGTCTTCCATTGCCACCCGGCTGCCGGGGCTGATCAGCACGCGGGAGATCAAGTCCAGCGCCTGTTGTGCACCGTTGCACACCACGATGTCTTCGTCCTGGCAGTTGATCCCGCGTGAGAACGCGATGTGCCCGGCAATCGCATGGCGCAGCGCCGGAAGGCCTTCGGGCACGCTGTAGAAACCCTTGGAGGCGGCCATCTGGCGCATGGCGTGCGCGACGCAGCGGCGCCAGTCGTCATGGGGAAACTGGCCCTTGCTGGTGGCGCCGCCGATGAAGTCGTAGCGCAGCGAGCCTTGCAGCGTCGGGTGCTGCAGGAACATCGGCAGGGTGCGCCAGCGCTCGATCACCTCGGCGCTGGCCAGTTCAGTGTGGCTTTGCTTGCGCTGAATCTGCGCCGGGCGCGCATTGACGTAGGTGCCTTTGCCGATCACTCCGGTGAGGAAGTTTTCGTAGGTCAACTGGGCGTAGGTGTCGGAAATGGTCTTGCGCGAGATGCCCAGTTGTTCGGCCAACAGGCGGCTGGGCGGCAACTGCGTACCCGCCGCGAGACGCCCGGATTCGATGGCCCCGCGCAGCTGTTGGTACAACTGGCCGGCGAGGTCC
>NZ_QAIU01000571.1:1273-3919 GCF_003061205.1 Pseudomonas sp. HMWF006 | reverse complement strand
GGGGCTATTGGTGTGCCCGCCAGATTACCGCTGTTGCGTGGTCGGCAATAGTTGCGCACCACAAAAACCCGAAATTGGCCCCAATCCCCTGTAGGAGTGAGCCTGCTCGCGATAGCGGTGTATCAGGCGAAATATTCTTTGGATGTGCCGACGTCATCGCGGGCAAGCCCGCTCCCGCAGTGTTTTGCAGTGCCCGCAAGAAATCGTATTTTTCCTGTCAGTGGTGTAGCGGTTTTCCGTGCAATTGGGGCTGTAACGCGCAGGTGTCGGCGTTTACGGTGAAGTCATTATTCCGTCTGCCGAGACCTGCCCATGAGCCCGCGCCTGGATTACTACAATGCGTCGCCCAAGGCGATGAAAGCGATCATCGCGATGGAGGCGCTGACCAGCCACCTGAGCATCGAACAGCCGTTGCTGCAACTGATCAGGATCCGCGCCTCGCAGCTCAATGGCTGCGCGTTCTGTACCGACATGCACTCGGTGGATGCGCGGCGCGCGGGGGAGAGTGATCGGCGTTTGTATGCGATCGCGGTGTGGCGTGACAGCGGCTTCTTCAACCCGCGTGAGCGTGCGGCGCTGGCCTGGACCGAGGCGGTGACGTTGTTGGCTGAAAGTCATGTGCCCGATGAGGTGTACCAGCAGGCCAAGGCGCAGATGAGCGAAGCGGAACTGGTGGACCTGACGATCGCCGTGACCACGATCAACAGCTGGAATCGCCTGGCCGTCAGCTTCCGCCAAACCCCCAGTGACTGACGTACACATTCACCTGTGGCGAGGGGATTTATCCCCGTTGGGTTGCGAAGCAGCCCCCGAACCTTACAACTCGGTACATCAGGCTTACCCTGCGCAGCGGGTTTACGACTGCTGCGCAGCCGAACGGGGATAAATCCCCTCGCCACAGGTTGGGAGCCTGCCTGCAGGTTGGTGAGCCTGCCTACAGGTTAGTGAGCTTCCCTACAGGTTGTGAGCCTGCCTGCAGGTTGGTGAGCCTCCCTGCAGGTGTGTGAGTTCGCTCCTTACAGGTTGTGAGCCTGCCTGCAGGTTGGTGAGCCTCCCTGCAGGTGTGTGAGTTCGCTCCTTACAGGTGTGTGAGTTCCTTGCCCCCAAGTGGATGTGTCATTTATTGATGAGTGGAGAGGTGCCGGCATTGGCTGGTGGGCGTTGTGGTTTTACCGAGGTGCCGAAGGTATTGCCCATCCGCGTACTGGTCGCGGCCGGGGTCGCGAGGCCCACCTGATTCGGTGGCCGCTTGTTGACGGGTACATTCAGCGCTTGCTGATTTTTCTCCGCCGCCGCTGCGCCTTGCGGGTTGTTGCCCATCTGCTGGCTCAGGCAATCGTAGTTCGGCGCCTTGTACCCGCCGACCGTCACCTCGACACAGCCCAAGGGTTCTTCGGCAAAAGCGCTCGACAGCGCCGTCAACAACAGCCCGCCAAGGCTGAATCGCCACAGTGTGTTCATGCTCGCCTCCTGGCCGGCCCGGAGGGGCCGCGCTATGGCTTGAGTCTAGTGCAAGCCTTGCGCAAATCCCGTGATGGTTTTTTTGCACCGTCCGTCACACCAGATTCATAAACAGCCCTCAGGATGACGATTTCCAAGGATTCGTCAGCCGTGCAGCGAGGCAGTTCCAGGGACGGTTTTCAGCGTTCAACGAGACTTGTGCGCCGGATGTGTCTGGGGTGGCTGCTTGGCTGTGCGGCGGGCCATGCCATGGCCGACGCGGTGCCGGCGGACTTGCGCATGACGCTGCACATTCCGGCACAGGATCTGGCGCACGCGCTGGACCAGTACAGCCACGCCACCGGCGTAGCGGTGCTGGTCGACAGTCAGTTGAGTCGCGGTCGTCGCTCGCTGGCAGTGGACGGTGAGTACACCGCCGCCGATGCCTTGCGTCGATTGCTCGGCGGCAGTGGTTTGATGGCGCGTTATGCCCGGGACGATGCGTTTACGTTGCAAGTGGCGCAGGTCGAAGACGTGCCGGCGCCGCCACAAAAACAGACGTCCGAAAGCGTTGCCGTCAACCGCAGTTACGCCACGGCCGTGCAAGCGGCCATCGAGCGCAACCTGTGCCGTTCGCCGCTGACGCGTCCGGGCAGTTATCGCGCGGTGTTGCAGGTGTGGGTCGGGCGTGACGGCGTGGTGCAGCACAACCGGTTGGTCACCTCGACCGGCGATGTACGGCGCGACAATGCGCTGGTAGAGAGCTTTCGCAATCTCAGGATCGACCGGCCGACGCCCAGCGCCTTGCGTCAGCCGGTCACGTTGCTGTTGTTACCGGAGTCGTCAGGGAAACGCATGGAATGCACCACATGGGAAGGAGTCTCCGGGGGATGAAAGACACCGGACAAGGTTCGATGGTCCAACTGTTCCTGACGTCCTACGAGGACTTTCGGGTGCGCCTGCGCAGGCGTCTCGGTTCGGAAGACCTGGCCAACGACGTGCTGCACGAAACCTACCTGCGGGTCGACCGCATGGAGACGCCGCCGAACGTCCTGCGGCCCAACGCCTACCTCTATCGCATGGCCCTGAACATCGCTGCGGACCGCCGCCAGGCCGATGCGCGCCTGCTCACCGGCGAGGAAGTCGAGGAACTGCTGCAAATCGGTGACGAAGCCCTCGATCCGGCGCGGGTGGTGGGCGGGCAAA
>NZ_QAIU01000571.1:0-1263 GCF_003061205.1 Pseudomonas sp. HMWF006 | reverse complement strand
CCTGGAGATTTCCCAGCGTTTTGGCATTTCCACGCGCATGGTCGAGAAGGAAATCAAAGCCGCGTTGGGCTTTTGTGCAGCGAAACTGGAAAGAAAAGTGTTTCAGCGGTTCGGTCGCGGGGCCGGAAAACCGTCTTCTGAATAGTGCCCGATCAATTCGTTGAGAATCTGCGCGTTTGAACATCTTTCGACTGACACCTGCCGAGCCATCGGCGGCCGACAATCTGCACAGCGAAGCCCGCGACTGGCTGGTCCTGCTGACCTCCGGCCGCGCCACCGTGGCCGATGCCCGCGCCCTGCGCGACTGGTGCGCACAGAGTGCCGAGCATGCGCAGGCGTTCGAGCAGGCCAAGGTTGTGTGGCATCAGTTGCAACCGGCCATGGAGCAGATGCAGGCGCCCCGGCGCTTCGGTCGCCGGGCGTTTCTCGGTGGCGCGATTGCTGCGTCGGCGGCGTTTCTGTTGGTGCGCGGGACGATTCCTGGCGGGTTTGAAGGGCTGGGCGCTGACTACATAACCGAAGTCGGTCAGCAGCGTCGTTTCGAACCGGCGCAGGGTGTGAGCCTGGAGCTGAACACCCAGACGCGGATCAATCAACGTGCAGTGTCTGAGGGTGTGCAGGGTTTTGAGCTGGTCAGTGGTGAGGTTGAAGTGCAGACCGCGCGGTTGCCGCTGGCGATGCAGGCTGGAGGAGGGTGGTTGCGGGCGAGTCAGGCGCGTTTCAACTTGCGTAACACTGATCAGCAAGTTTGCGTGACCTGCCTTGATGGCGCGGTTGAAGTCGACGTAGAAGGCCGCAGCCTGCGCCTCGAACCGGGGCAGCAAGTGACCTACGATGCGCGGCAGGTTGGCAGTGTGCAGAGTGTCGACACCGCGGCGGTGATGAACTGGCGTCAGCAGGTGTTGGTGTTCAACGGTGCGACGCTGAGCCAGATGATTGATGAGATCAACCGCTATCGGCCTGGGATGTTGTTGCTGCTTAACCGGGAGCTGGGGCAGCGTCGGGTGCAGGCGCGGTTCAGTCTTGATCAACTTGCCGGGGTTGCGCTGTTGATTCGCGATGCTTATGGCGTCAAATGCACTGAGTTGCCCGGTGGTGTCGTCGTTCTTAGCTAGTGGGGTTGGTGGTGGACATATCCGTTGCTGCGGTAATGGCCGCTTAGGGTTCCGCCCTTACGGCGGGTCACCTTTTCCAAACGCCGAAAAGGTAACCCAAAAGGCTTGCTCCTACGTGCGGCCCGCTCGCTGGGGCTCGGGGTTCCTT
>NZ_QAIU01000570.1:3220-16465 GCF_003061205.1 Pseudomonas sp. HMWF006 | reverse complement strand
ATGCTGCGTCTGTCCAACGCCGTGGAAACCGAAACCCAACTGGCGCTGGCCGGGCATCCACAGCAAATCGCCTGGCTGGAGAAGTACCTGAACCTGCGCGGCGCCGGTGAGGGCAAGTGCCTGCTGACCTTCGGCGTGACCGGCAATCGTCGGCAGAACGCGCTGTCATTGACCCAGGCCCGGCAGCATCTGAAAGCCTTTGGCGGGGTGTTCACCGGCACCCTGCTCGGCAAGAAGTGGGCGCAGAACCGTTTCCGTTTTCCCTACCTGCGCGAGAACTTGTGGAACGCCGGTTACGTGGTCGACACCCTGGAAACGGCCACCGACTGGAGCAACGTCGACCACTTGCTCAACCTGATCGAAAACAGCCTGCGTGATGCCCTGGCAGCGGAGGGCGAGCGGGTGCATGTGTTCACCCACTTGTCCCACGTCTACGGCGAAGGTTCGAGCATCTACACCACCTATGTGTTTCGCCCGGCGGCGGATTACCCGGCGACGCTGGCGCGCTGGCAGGCACTCAAACACGCGGCCAGCCAGACCATCGTCGACAACCACGGCACCATCAGTCACCAGCATGGTGTCGGCAAGGATCATGCACCGTACCTGCTGCGCGAAAAAGGCGCGCTGGCGCTGGACACCTTGCAGGCGCTGAGCAAGCACTTCGATCCGGCCGGGCGCCTCAATCCCGGCACGTTGTTGCCGGAGTGACGACCATGAATCAGGACTGGAACGCCGCGTGGCGCCAGCAGATTCTGCCGACGCTGGCAGCCGAAACCTGGGATCTGATCGTCATCGGCGGCGGCATCAGCGGTGCCGGAATCCTGCGCGAAGCGGCGCGGCGTGGCTGGCGTTGCCTGCTGCTGGAACAACGGGATTTCGCCTGGGGCACGTCCAGCCGATCATCGAAAATGGTCCACGGTGGTTTGCGTTACATCGCCAAGGGCCAGTGGCGCCTGACCCGCGATTCGGTGCGTGAACGTCAGCGCTTGCTCGACGAGGCGCCGGGGCTGGTGGAGCCGATGAGTTTCATGATGCCGCACTATCGCGGCGGCTTTCCCGGGCCGCGTGTGCTCGGTGGCTTGCTGTCGGTTTACGACGCGTTGGCCGGACGGCGCAGCCATCGTTTTCATGACGCGCAGCAATTGCGTTTTTTGGCGCCGGGGGTGAAGGAAAACAAGCTGATTGGCGGCACCTGTTTCGTCGATGCGCTGACCGATGATGCGCGGCTGGTGATGCGCGTATTGAGCGAGGCGCGGGCCGATGGTGCGGTGGTGCTCAACGGTGTGCGCGTCGAACAGTTGCTGCGCGAAGACGGGCGGGTGTACGGAGTTCAGGTCGAAGATTGCGAGGCAGGTGGGCCGCTGCAATTACGCTGCGGCGTGTTGGCGGTGGCTACGGGGGCGTGGGCGGAGCGCTTGCGTTTGCCCGAGTCACCGCGACAACTGCGGCCACTGCGTGGCAGTCATCTGCTGCTGCCGGGCTGGCGTTTGCCGGTGGCGCAGGCGTTCACCTTTCTGCATGAGCGAGACCGTCGGCCAGTCTTTGTTTTCCCTTGGGAGGGCGCGACGGTGGTCGGCACCACCGATCTTGATCATCGCGAGGATCTGGACCAGAGCGCGAGCATCAGCGCCGAAGAACTCGACTATCTGCTGGCGGCCTGCACGCAACAGTTTCCCGCTGCCGAAGTCTCGGCCACCGATGTGCTGTCAACCTGGTCGGGCGTGCGCCCGGTGGTAGGCAGCGCAAGTGCGCATCAAGGCAAGCCGTCGAATGAAACCCGTGAACATGTGCTGTGGCAGGAGCCCGGTTGCGTGACCCTGGCCGGTGGCAAACTGACGACGTTTCGCCCGCAAGCCATTGAAGTGCTCAAGGCTTGCGCAGACATGCTCGGCCGTCATTTTGAAGATGATGCCGCAGCGGTGTTCGCCGCCGTACCAGCCCTGAGCATTCCCGGACTCAGCCCTCAACAGTGGCGACGCCTGGCCGGACGCCACGGCCGTGACCTGCCGAGGCTGGCGCAGCTGATCGCCGAGTCGGGCCCCGAAACGGTCGGCAACACCGACACCTTGTGGGCAGAGCTGGCCTTCGCCTGCGAGGCGGAAATGGTTCTGCACCTCGATGATCTATTGCTGCGCCGCACCCGACTGGGCTTGTTGCTGGCGCGCGGTGGCGAAGCGTATTTCCCTGCCATTCGCCAGCTCTGCCAGCCACGTCTGGGCTGGGACGATGCACACTGGCAGCAAGAGCAGCAGCGTTACCGGGTGTTGTGGCAACGCCATCACGGTTTGCCGGAGGCCACGCCTTGATGCCCCTTGAAGAGAGCGCCATGGATAACCATTCGAACAAGCGTTACCTGTTGGCGATCGACAACGGCACCCAGAGCGTGCGCGCATTGCTCTTCGATCTGCAGGGCAATCTGCTCGGCAAAGGCAAGGTCCAATTACAGGCGTATTACTCGACGCAACCGGGTTGGGCCGAGCAGGACCCGGAATATTACTGGGCGAAACTCGGCGAGGCCTGCCAGCAGGTGTGGGCGCAAACCGGGATTGATCGTTCGCAGATCGCCGGTGTTTCGCTAACCACTCAGCGCGGCACGGTGATCAACGTCGATGCCGCGGGCAAACCGCTGCGCCCGGCGATTCTGTGGCTCGATCAGCGCCAGAGCGAAGTCGAGGGCGGGATCAAGGGGCCGTGGGGCTGGCTGTTCAAACTGGTCGGCGCGCAGGCTACAGTGGATTATTTTCGCGCCCAGGCCGAGGCCAACTGGATCGCCAGGCATCAACCGGAAATCTGGGCGGCGACCGACAAGTTTTTGCTGCTCTCGGGGTTTCTCACCCATCGTCTGTGTGGGCGCTTCGTTGACTCTGTCGGCTGTTGCGTCGGCTACCTGCCGTTCGATTTCAAACGCCTGAAATGGGCCGCGCCCAGCGACTGGAAATGGCAGGCGCTGGCGGTGCGTCCCGAGCAGTTGCCGACCTTGCACAAACCTGGGGAAATCCTCGGCCACATCAGTGCTGAAGCCAGCCGCCACACCGGGATTCCCGAGGGCTTGCCGCTGATTGCCGCCGGTGCCGACAAGGCCTGTGAGGTGGTCGGTTCCGGCGTGGTCGATGCCGATACGGTGTGCCTGTCCTATGGCACCACGGCGACGATCACCAGCACCCGCGCGCGCTACCGGGAAATCGTCCCGTTGATTCCGCCGTACCCCTCGGCGGTGCCGGATCAGTACAACTGCGAGGTGATGATTTATCGCGGTTACTGGATGGTCAGTTGGTTCAAGAACGAGTTCGGCCTGCGCGAGATGCAGCAGGCGCAAGCGCAGGGCATCGAGCCGGAGCAGTTGTTCGATGCACTGGTCAACGCGGTGCCGCCGGGGTCGATGGGGCTGATGCTGCAACCCTACTGGTCACCGGGTATTCGCGAGCCCGGCGTGGAGGCCAAAGGCGCGATGATCGGTTTCGGCGATGTGCACACCCGTGCGCACATTTACCGGGCGATTCTGGAAGGGCTGGCGTATGCGTTGCGCCAGGGCATGGAAAAAATCGAGCAGCGTTCGAAGGTCTCGATCAAGCGCTTGCGGGTAGCCGGTGGCGGCTCGCAGAGCGACGCGGCGATGCAGCTGACGGCAAATATTTTCGGCCTGCCGGCGGAGCGTCCGCATGTGTACGAAGCGTCCGGGCTGGGCGCGGCGATCTGTTGTGCGGTGGGGTTGGGGTTGTATGCGGACTTTCCGAGTGCGATCGCGGCGATGACGCGGGTTGGCGCGGTATTCACGCCGCAACCCGAGGCGCAGCAGGTCTATGAGCGTTTGTACAAAGAGGTGTACCTGCGCATGTATCGCCAGCTCAAACCGTTGTATCAGAGCATCCGCACAATCACCGGTTACCCGGCCTGAAGAAGCACCGCCAATTCCCTTGCAGGCTCACTCCTACAGGGAGGCATGGCGATTCTCATGTGGCGCTATCGGAGACTTTTTCTGGTGAGATTGGACAGTGTCAGCGCCGGGGGCGGTTGTTAGGCTCAACCCCCACAGCACTTCCAATAAGAATTAAAAGCAATGAAGCTGACATTTCTCCTGTTGCTGCTTTGTGCAATGGCCCCGACGGCGTGGGGCTGGTCGAACCACACGGTGGGCAGCTATCTGGCGTTGCAGGAATTGCCGGCGCTGCGTGATGCGCCACCGGTGGAGGTCGAGCCGCTGGAGCGCTTTCTCGCCGAGCAATATCCGGCCGTGGTTGCGCTGCTGGAGCAACAGGAAAGTTTCGCCCGTGAACACTTCACCCAGTACCCGCCGCGCCCCGACAATCTGAAGCTGCCCGCCGTGCCGGGTGACAATCTGCGCCACGACTTTCTCACTGCGTTGCGGCTCAATCCGCGGATTCATCTGGCGATGGTCATTCAACCATTGCCGGGTCAAGACATACCCGAGCGCGAACATCTCAGTGTCGATCAGGTGATGGTCGAGCAGACGCGTTCGCCATGGAATCGTCAGCGTTTCATTCGCGTGGTGGACGGCGAAAAAGTCGCGGCGCTGGCGGTACTGGCGAGCGCCGCCGATGAGCCGGATTACGGTCACGACATCAACCTGTTCAGCGACAACCCCGGCGCGGTTGCCGCGCTGTACGGCTTCGGCCCGCAGCCGTTTGGCGATGCGCGTTTCCAGTACAGCTCGCAGGCGCCATTCCACATGGGCTTCTTCCATGAAAGCGCGGTGGTGTATGCCGCGGCCGGATTTCTTCAGCGCAGCTGGCCGGACTGGCGCGCCTATCAGTACTTGGGGCTGGCGCGACTGGCGTTCGCCAGTGGCCATCCTTACTGGGGCTATCGGTTCCTTGGTTGGGGCGTGCACCACGTGCAGGACTTGACCCAGCCGTATCACGCCAAGCCATTGCCCGGGGTCGAACTGCCCAGTCTGTTGCTGCTGGAGGGCAAGGCGTTGGCCGGTTTTGCCGATGATAAAAAAGCCTCGATCGAGCGCGTCGCCACCCGCCACATGGAAGTCGAGAAGTACCAGTCGACCTGGCTGCGGCACCTGCTGCGCGCCGGTCAGCAGCATCCGATGCTCGCTGCCTACGCTGATGTGGCCCAAGACAAACAGTATCCGCCGTACTCGGTGGACTACTTGCGCGAAGTGGTCAGCGCCCAGTCGGTCGAGGACTCGGCAGCGTTCGATGAAGCCATCGGCCAGTGGCTGGAGACGGCCCCGTTGACCAGTGATTTCAGCAGCGGCAATCAGTTGCAGCGCGAGCGTTTCGAGCATCCGGCACTCAATCAGCAGCTGTTCAAACTGCTCGGCCATTTTGGCGCGCACAGCCGGATTTACGTCCGTGCGGGCCTGGCACCGTAGCCATCGCGGCCACGCAAAAAACAATAAGAACAAGGAGGGAGAAACCCATGATCAACACTCGATTGCGCCTGACCGGCGTGGCACTTCCCGGTGTCGGCCTGGCAGGGCTGCTGCAACTCTGTGCGGTAGATGCTGTGCAGGCTGCCGAGTTCAGCGTGCTGGACAATCAAGTCACCGGCTCGATCGACACGACCCTGTCCTATGGTCGTTTGTGGCGGGTGCAAGGGCGCGACAAGAACAACGATGACGTCAACACCAACGACGGCAATCGCAACTTCGATACCGGGCTGGTTTCCGAGGTGTACAAGATCACCTCCGAGCTTGAGGCCAACTATCAGAACTACGGTTTGTTCGTGCGCGGCACGGCGTTCTACGACACCCAGTTGATGGACAAGCGCAACGATTACTACCGCAACAACAACCCGTCGCAACCGAGCCAGAGCTACCCGCAGGACGACCGTTTCACCAGTCAGACCCGCGACATCGCCGGCAGCCGGATCGAGATGCTCGACGCCTATGTCCACGGCAGTTGGGACGTCGCGCAGATGCCGGTGACCGCGCGGGTCGGGCGCCAGGTGTTCAACTGGGGCGAGGGGATTTTCTATCGCGGCGGGATCAACACCACCAACCCGGTGGACGCTGCCAAGTACCGCTTGCCCGGCGCCGAAGTGAAGGAAGTGCTGGTACCGGTGGAGGCGCTGAGCTTCAACATCGGTCTGACCGACAGCCTGACCCTGGAGAGTTTCTACCAGACCAACTGGAAGGAAACCCGCATCGACCCGGTCGGCACCTTCTATTCGCAGACCGACCTGTTCGCCGATGGTGGCAACACCGGCTACAACAACTTCAGCGGCACCGCGCTCGACACACCGGTGCCGGGGTTTGGCAACGTCATCGGGCTTTACAGTGCCTTGGGCAGCAACCCGTTGCTGAGTCAGACCCTGCAAACCACCGGCCTGTACGCCAACGGCGTGACGCCGGCCTACGGCAATACGCTCAAGGTCGCGTCCATCGGCAAGGACTACAACGCGCGCAACGACGGTCAGTTCGGTTTCGCCTTTCGCTACATTGCCGAGCAACTCAATAGCACCGAGTTCGGTTTGTACCTGGTCAATTACCACGCCAAGGAACCGACCATCGCTGCGGATCTTGGCGGTTACAAGGGCATCGACATGAATGCCCTGACCAATCTGTTGGCGGGTGTTGCGGGCAGTCAGGCCGGCGCACTGGCCAACGGTTTGGCCACCGCGGATGTGATGGGCAATATCCAGGCGCATCGGCGCTATGCCGAAGACATCCGCATGTACGGGTTCAGCTTCAACACCACGTTGGGTGAGGCCTCGGTGTTCGGCGAGTTGGCCTATCGGCCCAACCTGCCTATCGGCGTCGCCGCGACCAACGATCTGATTGGCGACTTGGCCAACGGTGCGGCTGCGGCAGTGACCGGCAAAGCGATCAACGTCGGTGGGCAGATGGTCACCCTCGACAGCCAGATCAACAACGCCGAACGCGTGGAAGCGTTCAATACTTCGCTGGGCACTATCTACAACTTCGGCCCGACGGCGTCGTTCGACTCACTGTTCGGCATCTTCGAACTGGCCTCCGAGCACCTGCGCGGCAGCAGCCTGCAATACACCGCTTATGACGGCAGTCGTCGTTACTACGCCGGCACTGGTAACTATTCCTATGTGTCGGGCGGCGATCGTGACGATCAGGTCAATCGCGATTCCTACAGCTACACGGCCATGCTCAACGGCACCTGGAACGACGTGTACGCCGGGGTCAACGTCTCGCCTTACGTCGTCTACAAGGACGATTTCAAAGGCAACAGCTATCAGGCCGGCAACACCATCGACGGGCGCAAGGCCTACACCCTGGGAATCAAGGCCAACTACCAGAACAAGCTCGAAGCCGAGGTGCAATACACCAACTTCTGGGGCGGCGGGCAGAACAACGGGATTCGCGACCGCGACAACGTCGGGTTCAACCTCAAGTACTTCTTGTGAATTCCAACTCATCCCCCTGTGGCAGCGAGCTTGCTCGCGAAGAGGCCAGCAGATTCAACACAGATGTTGCCTGACACACCGTTTTCGCGAGCAAGCTCGCTCCCACAGGTTTTGTACTTTGGAGAAGATCATGTTTCACACTTCAAGAATGTCCCGGATCTCGTTGGCGCTTGTTCTGGGCCTGAGCGCCGGCAGTGCACTCGCCGCCATCACCCCGCAACAAGCCGAACAACTGAAAACCACCCTCACGCCCATGGGCGCCGAGCGTGCGGGCAACGCCGCCGGCACCATCCCGGCCTGGACCGGTGGCATCACCCAGGCGCCGGCCGGCTACAAACCGGGGCAGCATCACCCGGACCCATACGCCGCCGACAAACCGCTGTTTACCATCACCAAGGCCAATCTCGACCAGTACAAGGCCCACCTCAGCCCCGGGCAGATCGCGCTGTTCAACAGCTACCCCGACACGTTCCAGATGCCGGTCTATCCGTCGCGTCGTTCGGGTTCCGCGCCGCAGTGGCTGTATGACAACACCTTGAAGAACGCGACCTCGGCCAAGCTGCTGGAGGGCGGCAGTGGATTCGCCGATGCCTACGGCGGCGTGCCGTTCCCGGTGCCCAAGGACGGTATCGAAGTGCTGTGGAATCACATCACCCGTTATCGCGGGATCTACGTGGTGCGCCGCGCATCCGAGGCTCCGGTGCAGCGCAACGGCAGCTTTGCGTTGGTCACTTCGCAGCAGGAAGCGCTGTTCAACTTCTACCGTCCGGGCGGGCAGTACGCCGACCTGAAAAACATCCTGTTCTACTACCTCGCCTTCGTGAAAAGTCCGGCACGGCTGGCCGGCGGTGCAGCGCTGGTGCATGAGATGCTCGATCAGCTCAAGGACCCGCGCCAGGCCTGGGTCTACGACGCCGGCCAACGCCGCGTGCGCCGCGCGCCGAACCTGGCGTACGACACGCCGATCGCCTCATCCGATGGCCTGCGCACCGCCGACGACACCGACCTGTTCAACGGCTCGCCGGATCGCTACGACTGGAAGCTCAAGGGTAAGCAGGAAATCTACATCCCCTACAACAACTACAAGGTCGGCAGCCCGGACGTGAAGTACGCACAACTGCTCACCCCGGGCCACCTCAACCCGCAATTCACCCGCTATGAGCTGCACCGCGTATGGGTGGTCGAAGGCAACCTGAAACCGGGGGCGCGGCATATCTATTCCAGGCGCGTGCTGTTTCTTGACGAGGACAGCTGGGGTGCGGCGCTGGTCGATCAATACGATGGGCGAGGGGAGTTGTGGCGGGTGTCGATGGCCTACCTGAAAAACTTCTACGACCTGCCGACCACCTGGAGCGCATTGGACGTGTTCCACGACTTACAAGCCCGTCGTTACTACGTGCAGAACCTCGACAACGAAGAAGCCTCCACCGTGGACTTCTCGCAACCGGTGCCGGAAGACGCGTATTTCATGCCGTCGGCGTTGCGTCAGCGCGGCACTCGCTAACGGACTGGACTGGTGATCAAACGCAATCCCTGCTGCAGCTCCTAAACAAGGCGGGTTGTCTGTGACATTGGGGTGACGGGGCTGACGCAATCGCGGGCAAGCCCGCTCCCACAGTTTTTTGAGTCGTTCTCAATTGTGTGTTCGACTCGTTACCTGTGGGAGCTGGCTTGCCCGCGATTGGATTTACGCTTTGGCGCTGATTGAAGGGCAGACGCGGAAGTGGCTGACCATCTGCTGCAACTGGCCACCCAGGCGCGCCAGCTCAACGCTGGATGCTGCGGTTTCATCGCTGGCGGCGGCGGTTTGTTCCGACACGTCGCGCACGTTGATGATGCTGCGGCTGATCTCTTCGGCCACCGCGCTTTGCTGCTCGGCAGCCGCCGCGATCTGCTGGTTCATCGACTGGATGTTCGACACCGTGCGGGTGATGTTTTCCAGTGAGTCGCCAGCCTTGCGGGTCAGGGCCACGCTGCTGTCAGTCAGGGCGCGGCTGTTGTTCATCACGGCAGCGACTTGCTGGGTGCCGTTCTGCAGACCGGCGACCAGGCCTTCGATTTCTTCGGTGGATTTCTGCGTGCGCTGAGCCAGGCCACGGACTTCGTCGGCGACCACGGCAAACCCACGGCCGGCTTCACCGGCGCGGGCCGCTTCAATCGCAGCGTTGAGCGCCAGCAGGTTGGTCTGTTCGGCCACAGCCTTGATCACGTCCATGACGCTGCCGATCTTGTCGCTTTCCTGTTGCAGCACACTCATGGCTTCGGTGGAACGCACCACTTCGCTCGCCAGACGTTCGATCTGGGCGATGGCTTCATTCACCACTTTGTCGCCTTCACGGGCTTCACCATCAGCGGCGGCTGCGGCTTGCGAGGCTTCTTCGGCATTGCGCGCGACTTCCTGCACGGTGGCGGTCATCTCGTGCATGGCGGTGGCGACCTGATCGGTCTCGACCTTCTGGCTGTTCACACCGGCGCTGGTCTGCTCGGTCACGGCCGACAGCTCTTCGGCGGCGCTGGCGATCTGGGTGACGCCGTCGCGGATGCCGCTGATCAAGTCACGCAGGGTCACACCCATGCGCGCAATGCCTTGTTGCAGTACGCCGAGTTCGTCGCGGCGGGTGACCGTGACGTTCTGGGTCAGGTCGCCGCTGGCAATGCGCTCGACCACGGCCAGGGTTTCTTGCAGCGGACGGGTAATCTGACGAGTGATGATCACGGCGGCAATCACGCCGACCAACAGCGCCAGCAGGGTGCTGATCAGCTGGAAGGTACGGGCCTGAGCGCTTTCGATGTCACGACGGTCGAGTTGAATCTGATACAGCTGCTCGCTGGTGTTGACGATCGCGGCACCCTGGTCGGTCATTTCCTTGCGCGCCTGTACCGCTTCGCTGTTGGCGTTTTTGTACGCCTGCAACGCGCTGCGGTAGTTGAGCAGTGCGGTTTCCAGCTGACGCAGGGCGTCTTGCTGGCTGTCGGCGAAATGCGCGTTCAACTGCTTGAGGCTGGCGATAGCGACGTCGAGTTGGCCGACGGCTTTCTGTTCGGTTTCGGCGTTGGTGGTGGCGGTGTAGCCGCGCACTTCGTAACGGGCGAGGATGAACGCTTCCTTGGCGGTGGTGATTGCCTGGAACTGATCGAAACGCTGCTCACTCATGTCCATCTGCTGCACGCGCTTGCTGATCGTTTCGATCATGTTGTAAGCGGTCTCGGCATTGGTGCTCATCACGTCGCGCGCGCTGTTGCCGGTGCGGTAGGCGTTGCGCATCTTGTTCAGCGACGTCTGGTATTCGGCGATGGTCGCCGCCTGCTGCTTGAGCAGCTTGACGTTTTCCGGGCTCTTGAACTTGTTGATCAGTGCTTGCTGCTGGGCGGCAAAGCTTTCAAGGGTGGTCTGCACATTCTGTGCGGCGGTTTCGTCGCCGTTGGTCAGCATGTATTGCAGGCGCACCACGCGCAGTTTGGTCAGACCGGCATTGAGCTGGGTGATGTCGCTCATCCAGTTGCTGCGGTCAATAAGGCCGCCGAGGCTGGTCCATCCGGTCAGGGCCAGTACGCAGGTCAGGGCCAGGACCAGGCCGAAGCCCAGGCCCAATTTCATGTTCACGCTGATGTTGCCGAACCAGCTATTCATCACAATTCCTCCAGGAACGTTGTGCTTCTCGATCATCGGTCAGGCTGGAAGATTGTTGTTTTTTTGAGCCAGCAAGGGTGTAGCAGGACTGTATCGGCCGTAAATCCGAGAGCTGAAAGGATTTTGTCCCGGTGGATTTGTAACAACGGATCCCAAGACTTTTTTCACATGAGTTTCACTGCCTGCCCACGTGGCCATCGGTACCGTGCCGCATCGAATGACAAGTGATGCTGGCTGGCGAGGCGGTTTTTGTGGAATTGAGACTGAGTCTGTTTGGCGTCAAGCGCTCGATCAACCTGAGCGCCCTGGCGCGTTTTCGCAATACCTGGGTGGTGCTGGCGGCCTCGGTGCTGGTGATTCCGTTGACGTTGTGGCTGCTGGCCCCGGCGACGGTGCCGGACCTGGCCCACGGCAATGTCGCCGGGGCCAAGGCACTGGCGGCGGATTGGGCCAAGGGCGATGTGATTGTGCTGGTGCGCCATGTCGAGCGCTGCGATCACTCGAAAGCGCCCTGCCTGAGCGGCAATGACGGCATCACCGACCGCTCGCGCAGTGTCGCGGTGGCCGTGGGCGCACAGTTCGAGCACCTGGGCCTGAACAACGCCGAGATCTACAACAGCCCGTCGATGCGCACGGTGCAGACCGCCGGTTATATGTTTAACCGCGCTGCCAGTGGCGAAGAGTGGCTGATCGACTGCAAGGGGCGCATGTTGCAGGACGCGCTCGCGCATAAAATTCCGGGGCGCAACCTGATTCTGGTCACCCACAGCGAATGCATGGGGCAGCTTGAAAAAGACCTGGACGTCTCGGCCTCGAACCCGGGTTACGGCTCCTCGCTGTTCGTTTCCACCGCGAGTCCGGCGGGCCCCAAAATGCTCGGTTTTATTGAAGCTTCCGACTGGCGCACGGTAACCGCCCGATGACGTCTCGTTTCGACGTTTACAACTTCGGGGTGTTGCAGGTGAATCGGAAACCTCAGTACGCCTGCTGTTGATTGGTGGCGAGGGGATTTATCCCCGTTGGACTGCGCAGCAGGCCCTCTTTTAAATCAAGAGAAGGACCGCTGCGCGCGCCAACGGGGATAAATCCCCTCGCCACCATGGCTTGCCGCCACGCGGCAAAAGATTCAGTAGCCGACGAAGTAGTACGCCTGCCGCCCGACGATCAATGTCTTGAGCACTTTCAGCGGCGCAGCGGGCTCGCTGTCGCCCGCCATCACCGCGACGTGTGAAGGCGATGCACTCAGGTACTCGCGCAATTGCGCATCCGTATCCAGACCCTTGAGCACCTGTTGGGTGTAGAACACGCTGGCACCGCCCAGCCGTTCGTTGGCCTGAAACAATGCGACCTGATGCCCTTGCGCCTGCAGCGTCTGAATTTGTTCGGTCAGCGGCAGGAACGAGAGTTTTTTATCCGCGTTGGGCAGCGCCCATTGTGCGGCGCCAAGGTAACTGGCGATGATCACCGTCAGGACAGTCGCGCCCAATGCCTGACGATGACGGGCAATGCGGCCTGCAAAGCGGCTGGAAGATTCGTACGCTTTGAGTTTTTCGAACAGCACACCCACATATTCCGCAGCGATCACCGCTGCTGCCGGTGTCATCGACATCAGGTACACCGTGCGTTTACTCGACGCCAGCGTCAGCATGACGAACTGCGCGACGATCCACAGGCTGAAGAACAGCAGGTAACGGTGGGTCTTCAATTCTTTGCGGAAATGCCAGAGCCCCAGATACACCAGGATGTTCCACGGCAGAAAAGCTTCCGGCAGTTTGGCGAGGTAGTAATAAAACGGTTCGTAGTGCCCCGCCTCGACGAACGACCCGCTGAAGCGCCCGACGCTGTTGGTCAGCAACACTTCTTTAAGCGCTTGTGCGCCGCCGTGCTGATAGAGCACCGCCAGCCAGATCATCAACGGAATCAAACCGACCACGGTCAGCAGGCCCGGCCGCAGCCAGTCGCCGAGTTTCAGGCGTTTGTCCAACAGGTTGTCGGCCAGCAGATAAGCGAAAATCACCACCCCCGGCATGGCCAGGCCCAACACCCCTTTGCTCAAGGTGGCGATGGCGATCCCGACCACGAACAGCAACGAACTGCCTGGGGTCGACGCTTTTTGCGCCTGGAAAAACCCCAGCAATGCCGTGGTCACGCCGAGGGCCAGCAGCGCATCCTCGCCGACCCCGCGTACGTTGCTCCAGTAGCTGGCCATGGTGGCCAGCAGGATGCCGGCGGTCCATGCAACCGTTTTCGGTCGGCCAAAC
>NZ_QAIU01000570.1:1138-3210 GCF_003061205.1 Pseudomonas sp. HMWF006 | reverse complement strand
GCCACCGCCGAAGCCAATCGTACCGCCCACGGCGAAACGCCAAACACGCGCATCGCGCCCGCATCCAGCCACAGGCTCAGCGGTGGTTTTTCCAGAAACGGCTCGCCGAACAGCCGTGGCGTGACCCAGTCATCGTCCAGATGCATCTCCATGGCGATGCCGGCGACGCGGGCTTCGGTAGAACCTTGCAATTGATGGTTGCCCAGCGCGAAGAAAAACAGCAGGGCGGTGAGGAGAAACAGCGAAGTGGCGGAACGCGACATGGGTTTCAAGCAACCGGAAGGGGCGAAGGCCTGAGCATACTTCGCCAATGCTTAACAAATTGTGAAACTCACGCGAGATGTCGCGACCAGCGCTTTTCCGGTGTATCGAACACTGGATTGACCAGCGCCGTCAGCACATGATCCTGCCAGCGCCCGGCAATATTCAGGTACGCCTTGGCGTAGCCTTCGCGCTCGAAACCCAGCCGCTCAAGCAACCGCGCACTGCGTTCGTTACCGGGAATGTAGTTGGCCATGATCCGGTGCAGGTTCTGGGTTTCGAACATATAGCCGATGCCCGCCTCCAGCGCTTCCTGCATCAGCCCCTGACCCTGACGGGCTTCATCGAGGTGATAACCCAGATAACACGCCTGGAACGCGCCGCGAATGAGGCCGCTGAAGTTGCACGCACCGATCATTTGCTCACCATCCGGCGTCAACAGGGCGAAGTGCATGGCCAATCCGGCCTCGAATGCGCTGGCCTGGACCTCAAGGCGTCGGTGAATTTGCTCGGTGGAAAAGTATTCGGTGGTGCGGATCGGCGACCACGGGGCGAGGTGGCGCAGATTGCGTCGATAGAAATCACTTTCGAGCTCTGCCTGATCCGGGGCGAGTATCGCCAGCGTCAGGCGTTGGCAGGGCAGGGTCAACAGCGGCATCGGGCGTTCCTTGGCGAGGGATCTGCTGGCAGCGTCGCGCAATTAGCCGGGGCACAGCAAGCTGTGGCTCATTTCAGGCAAAAAAAAGCCCGCGGGAGAGCGCGGGCGAACCGTAGTTTCTTGAATGAGCAAACGGAATGTACAGGTTCGACCGGGCAACGGCAGTGAAGAAAAATTCATCTCGATCAACTGCTACACCGTGGCTCGATCCTGACAGGCAAGACCGCTCGCGCCTTACGGGTTTCGCCCGTCAGTGGCGAACGTCCGGGGTCGGCGATCCCGGCGAGACAAGATTGTCCCGAGCCCGGCAGACGACGATTTCGGCCAATGCGCTCAGCTGTTTGATCGCCACCGCCACATGACGCCGGGAGCCATCGAATTCTTCGGCAAAATTTTCACTGATGGCGGCGAGAGACCCAAGCAGTTCGCTGGCATGCTCGAGCAGGGTGATGGTGTCGACGTCGTCACGCACCCTGAGCATCTGGTTGAGGGGAAGGCCAGGCCGTCGTTTCGAACCGCCTGTGGCGGCGGTGGCGTTCGATCGGGTTTTCGTGCGGGCCGTTTGCGCATCGGGTAATACCGGTCCAACGAGCGAAAGTCGGGTGATTTTTTTCATGACGCAGCTCCGTGGAATGAACAGCAGGCGAGGAGGGTAACGCCCCGAAAATCGCTGCACCAGTTCATGAAAGTCGACACGTGTTGCGGGAATTTTCCTAGGACGCCCGGCGTAGGACGCTGCCGCGCTGGCAGCGCCTCGGCTCAAGGCAAATGGTCAGCGGCAAAATCAGCCTCTGAGCGGGCCCGCAACCGCCCCTTGCGACAGGCCGTCTGGAAGCGTTCGAAATCGCGCTCGTTCTGCGCGGTGTAATGTTGCGCGTACTTCAACAGCGCATCCGCCAGCGCATCGCCTTTGCCGATGTAACCACTGATCTGCGCAGCGAGGCCGGAGGCTTTGGCATGGGCTCGGGCGAGGGCGCGGCCGCAAACACGCCCGTAGGCGGCAAACGTCTCTGCGTCGAAGTTTTCCAGTTCGGCGGAGATCTTCATGTCGCGCAATTGCCGCACGTAGAATTGCCGACCGCCGGGGCCGGTGGTCCAGCCCAGAAACATGTCGCTGGCCGCTTGCATCAGGCGTTGCCCCTCGACCACGCGC
>NZ_QAIU01000570.1:0-1128 GCF_003061205.1 Pseudomonas sp. HMWF006 | reverse complement strand
GACCTTCATGGCGCACCCGCGATTTGCTTTTGACGTAGTCGGCGAGCACCGAGCGCCGGGCTTCCTTGAGTTGCAGGAACAGCGGGAACTCCTGATCGTCGGTCAGCAGCGCCACCAGACAACGCGTGCCGACACTGCCGACGCCCACCACTTTGAATGCCAGATCCTGCACGTGAAACCGTGACAACAGCTCGCGGCGGTCGGGTTGCAACGTGCTGCGATACTCGCGCATGAAGGTGTCGAAGAGCGGACGCCAGTCCGCGAGTCGCAGCCAGTCATCCTCGGCATCCAGCAGCGTAGTGTTTTTGTGCAGGTGGAAAATTTCCGGCAGGTCATCGCGAATGATCAGGCGCCCGTGAGCATCGCGTTCGCTGATTTTCGGCAGCAACTCGGCGTGCGTGCGCCGCTCGGCCTTCTCGATAGCGCGCTGCACATGTTCAAGGGTACTTTTGCGTGCCTGCGCCAGCAGGTCGTTGTAGCTGATGGACTCGTACCAGTTTTCCAGCGTGCTCTGTTCGGCGCATTCCAGCAGTGTGGTCTGATAGGCGCCGACCATTTCACGGCACACCTGCTCCTCGACCGACTCACCGTGGCGCAAGTCGCGGGCGGCCACCACGAAACTCGCTGCGAGTCGCTTCAGATCCCACTCCCACGGACCGGGATGCGCCTCGTCGAAATCGTTGACACTGAACAGCAGATTGCGCTCAGGCGTGGCAAAGCCCCCGAAGTTCATCAGATGGCAGTCACCGCAGATGGGCACGTTCAGGCCCATGTTCGCCGTGCCCGACAGATCGTGCGCTTGCAGCAACGCGTTACCGCGAAAGAAGGTGAACGGCGACACCAGCATGCGCCCGTAACGCAGTTCGACCAGCGACTCGACACGGCCCTGGCTGGAGGCCTTGATCAACGGAATCGGATCACGGTTCATCTTGCCGGTGGACGCCTGAGCACTGCGCGAGCACTGCTTGCGGGCGTCCTTGCCTTGTTGCATGCGGTCTTTGAGTGAGGTCATGGGGGCTCGGTTCGGCGGAAGGGGCGCCGTGAGTGTAGAAGCGCTTTCGGGGTTTATCCGCTGGCGTGAGCCGGGTGAAGCTAACTCAATACTCCGTCACCTTGTCCTCACGCAAA
>NZ_QAIU01000569.1:0-4304 GCF_003061205.1 Pseudomonas sp. HMWF006 | reverse complement strand
CGCCTGTGGAATGCCACGCAAAACGTGCTGGTCGGCGGCGCGCCGTACACGCAGATGGAGGCCAATTTCCCGCTGTTCTTCGGTCTGGCGATTCAGATGTACGAATCGACATTGATCTCTGATCAGGCGCCGATCGACGCCTACCTGCAGGGCGACTCAACTGCGATGAGCGCGCAGCAAGTCGAGGGCATGAACCTGTTCCTCGGCAAGGGCAAATGCGTCAATTGCCATGGGGGCCCGGAGCTGACCAATGCTGCCAGCCGCTTGCTGATGCATCCGCGCGAACGCATCGAACGCATGGTCATGGCCGATAACCTGACCACGCTCTACGACAACGGCTTCTACAACACCGGCGTGCGCCCGACCTCCGAAGACCTGGCCCTCGGTGGCTCGGATGCCTGGGGCAATCCATGGTCGTTCAGCCGTCAGTACAACAAGGTGTTGCAGGGCGCCAGCATTCCCGATCCGTTGGACGTCGACGTGTGCACCTTCGAAGCGCCACTCAGCGCAGCGATCCCGTGCGACGCCTCGCTCAAACCCAATGTCGGCTTCCGCGATTCGGTGGATGGCGCCTTCAAAACCCCGACCCTGCGTAATATTGCGTTGACCGGCCCGTACTTCCACAACGGCAGCCGCGCCACACTCAAGCAGGTGATGGAGTTCTACAACCGTGGCGGCGACCGCCGTGGCGAGGACGCCAACAACACCAGCGGCTTCGAACATGCGGCGGCGAATCAGCACAACACCTCGAATCTTGATCCGGACATGACCAGCCTCAACCTGACGCCTGAGGAGATCGACGCACTGGTGAAATTCATGGAAGTCGGCCTGACCGATCCGCGCGTGGCGTGGGAGCGGGCGCCGTTCGATCATCCGTCGCTGGTCCTGCCACAAGGCGAAATCGGTGACGAAAATGCCGTAACCCAACGGCCAGCCAGCCCGAAAGTCACCACCCGCCAAGCTTCGGATGCGTTGTTCTCGCTCAAGCCCTATGGCGCCGAAGGACGCAGCCCGGCGGAGGGGCCGTTACTGCCGTTCTACAACGATCTTTGAGGGATAATTCCAGGCCTGGCCATCAGTCATGATGGCCATCGGCTCGCTGGAGGCAAAAAACTTGGCAAATCGCTCAGATAGTCAGGTTTTCTGCCGTTAAAGAGACTGCATGTGATCTGGATCACAATGCGTGTGCTTAACTGGCCACATTGCAGGCACAATGCCATCTCTTTGATATGACGGGTCGGAGCTTTACCCTTGCCGCGTTCTTCCGCTGTACGTTTCAGTCATTTCCTGCCATCACTGCTGTTGTTACTTGCGGGGTTGGCGGCTGCGTACGTCAAAGACCTCAACGTGTTCTTCACTTCGCTGTTCAACGTGTTGCCGACGTTGGTGCTGTTGCTGGGCGGCGCGTATTGCGCGGTTTACCGCCGTCAGCGCGAACTGTTTCTGATGCTCACGGTGTACATCGCCTACTTTCTGCTCGACACCCAGACCGACTATTACCGCGACAACGGCAAGGTGCGCGACGACGCCGCCGTGGTGTTCCACCTGGTCTGCCTGCTGCTGCCCTTGCTGTTCGGTCTGTTTGCGGCGTGGCAAGAACGCACCCACCTGTTTCAGGACATGGTCGCGCGGTTCGCGGTGTTGCTCGCTTTTGGCAGTGTCGCCCTCGGTCTTGAGCAGAGTTATCCCCAGGCGCTGCTGATGTGGCTCTCGGAGATCCGCTGGCCAGCGCTGCACGGCGCGTGGATGAGCCTGATCCAGATGTCCTATCCGGTATTCCTCTCGGCATTCCTGCTGTTGGCCTGGCAATACTGGCGTAACCCGCGTCCGCTGCATGCGGCGCAACTGGTCGGCTTGCTCGGTGTGTTCTGGATGCTGCCGAAAACCTTCATCCTGCCGTTCACCCTGAACATCATGTGCAGCCAGGTGATGCTGATGATTGCTGCCGCCGTGGCGCACGAAGCCTATCAAATGGCCTTCCGCGATGAGCTCACCGGTCTGCCGGGGCGGCGCGCACTCAACGAACGTATGCAACGCCTCGGCCGTAACTATGTGCTGGCGATGAGTGACGTCGATCACTTCAAGAAATTCAACGACACCCACGGCCACGATGTCGGTGACCAGGTGTTGCGTCTGGTCGCCAGCAAGCTGTCGAAAATCAGCGGTGGCGGTAGGGCATATCGCTATGGTGGTGAGGAATTTGCCCTGGTGTTCGCAGGCAAAACCCTCGAGGAATGCATGCCGCACCTGGAAGTTATCCGCGAGTCGATTGCGTCCTACAACATTCAACTGCGCAATCAGGAAAACCGTCCGCAGGATGACCAGCAAGGTCGCCAGCGCCGCAGTGGCGCCGGTGCGTCCAGTGTTTCGGTGACGGTCAGCATTGGCGTCGCCGAACGCGTCGAGCAGCGCACGCCGGAAGAAGTGCTCAAATCCGCCGACCAGGCGCTGTACAGCGCCAAAGGTGCGGGGCGTAACTGCGTGATGGCGTTTGGGCAGAACCGCCGTGGCGCGGTGCGTATGGACAATGCTGCAGGTTGAGTGATGACTGCGCATTCAGCGTCTGGACAGTGATTGTGGGGCGTAGTGGCCAGCAGTAGGTTGAAACTATCTGCTGACGGAGAAGCCACCATGCCCGAGTACAAAGCTCCCCTGCGCGACATGCGCTTTCTGATCGACCACGTCTTCGATTTCCACACCCAATACGCCGCGCTCGGCGCCCACGACGCCAGCCCGGACATGATCAACGCGATCCTCGAAGAGGGCGCGAAGTTCTGCGAGAACGTTCTGGCGCCACTCAATCGCAGCGGCGACGAAGAGGGCTGCCACTTCGACAACGGCGTGGTGACAACGCCTGCAGGTTTCAAAGAAGCGTTCGCGCAATACGTCGAGGGCGGCTGGCACGGTCTGGCGGCAGATCCGGCTTACGGTGGCCAGGGCCTGCCGAGTTCGCTGGGGCTGGTGATCAGCGAAATGGTCGGCTCCAGCAATACGTCCTGGGGCATGTACCCGGGCCTGACTCATGGCGCGATGTCGGCCATCCACGCCCACGGCACCGCCGAACAGAAAGACACGTACCTGAGCAAACTCACCGCCGGCCAGTGGACCGGCACCATGTGCCTGACCGAAGCGCATTGCGGCACCGACCTGGGTATCATCAAGACCCGCGCCGTGCCCCAGGCCGATGGCAGTTATGCAGTTACCGGCAGCAAGATTTTCATCTCTGCCGGCGAACACGACATGAGTGACAACATCATCCACCTGGTGTTGGCCAAACTGCCGGATGCGCCCGCCGGGACCAAGGGCATTTCGCTGTTTATCGTGCCCAAGTTCCTGCCGGACGCAGCGGGCGAAGCGGGCGAGCGCAACGGCGTTTCCTGCGGTTCGATCGAACACAAGATGGGCATCAAGGCCTCGGCCACCTGCGTGCTGAACTTCGACGGCGCCAAGGGCTTTCTGATCGGCGAGCCGAACAAGGGCCTCAACTGCATGTTCACCATGATGAACCATGCACGCCTCGGCACCGGGATGCAGGGCTTGTGCCTGGGCGAGGCGAGTTTCCAGGGCGCGGTCAAATACGCCAACGACCGCTTGCAGATGCGCGCCCTGACCGGCGCCAAGACCCCGGACAAACCGGCCGACCCGATCATCGTTCATCCAGACGTGCGGCGCATGCTGTTGACCATGAAAGCCTTCAACGAGGGCAATCGTGCGCTGACCTATTTCACCGCGCAGCTGCTCGATGTCGCGCACCTGGGCAGCGACGTCGAGGCGCGGCAGGAGGCCGAAGACCTGTTGGCGTTCCTCACGCCGATCTGCAAGGCGTTCATGACCGACACCGGGCTGGAAGTGACCAACCACGGCATGCAGGTGTTCGGCGGTCACGGCTTCATTCGTGAATGGGGCATGGAGCAGTTGGTTCGCGATTGCCGGATTGCGCCGATCTATGAAGGCACCAACGGCATTCAGGCGCTGGACCTGCTCGGTCGCAAGGTGCTGGGCAGTCAGGGCAAGTTGTTGCGCGGCTTCACCAGAATCGTCCACAAGTTCTGCGCGGCCAACGCGGGGCATCCTCAGTTGGGCAGCTTTGTCGCGCAGCTCAATGAACTCAACCAGCAGTGGGGCGAGCTGACCATGCAGGTCGGTATGGCGGCGATGAAAAACCCGGACGAAGTCGGCGCCGCATCGGTGGATTACCTGATGTACAGCGGTTACATCATTCTGGGTTATCTGTGGTTGCGCATGGCGCTGGTGGCGCAGGCGCAGTTGGAGGCGGGTGAGGGGGACGGGGATTTCTGTCGGGG
>NZ_QAIU01000568.1:7009-14479 GCF_003061205.1 Pseudomonas sp. HMWF006 | reverse complement strand
CTGAAAAACACGTCAGCCAGAAGGGATGATAGATGGCCGGTGGCGCTTGTGCCGCTCATCGAGGATGTAGATGCGTGGCCAGTTCGATAAACGCCAGCGCTGCCGGTGACGCCTGGCGTTGGTCAAGTACGGCGAGCCCCACCTGGCGCTGAACCCCGGGCGTCAGCGCGATCTTCACGTAGCCAGGCTCAGGCGTATCCGGCAAGGAGCTTTCGGCGACGACGGTGATCGCGTCACCACGGCTGACCGTGTCGAGGGTGCTGAGCAACTGCGAGCAACGGTAGCGAATATTCGGCTGCAGTCGCGCCGCGTTGAACAGCCGCGAAACCAGTTCCGAAGAACCGGCCTCCGTTAGCACAAACGGATCGTCACACAGCGCTTTCAGGCTCAGCGCCGAGCGCTTGCCCAACGGATGATCACGAGGCAGCAGGGCGACCATTTGATCTTCGATCAAGGCGAAGGTATCGAAGCGCTCCTGCGGCAGCACCACAAAGCCGAGGTCGATGCGCCGCTCTTCGAGCCATTGAATCACTTGCCGGTCGGGCCCTTCATCAATGTGCACCTCGATACCCGGATGCGCCTGTCGATAGTGGCGGAGGATTTCCGGCAGTAACTTGATCGAAGACGTCGGCCCGAATGAGCCGATGCGCAATGTGCCGCGCTTCATGCCGCGGGCATCGGCGGCCTCCTGACGCAGCGTATTGGCCAGCCCGAGCATCGCCCGTGCCCGTAGCAACAGATGCTCGCCGATGTCGCTGAGTTCCACCTGCGATTGATGCCGGCGCAGCAGCTCAACACCGAGTTCCTGCTCCAGGGATTTGATCGCGTGGGACACCGCAGACTGGGAGATCCCCAGACGATGCGCGGCGAGGGTGAAACCGCGCAGCTCGGCCACCAGCGAGAAAATCTCCAGTTGTGTGAGGGTCATGAGTGATTACTCATTTTACGATGATCAGGAATGAGGTGAATGATACGCCATCTCCTGGTTTTGCTTTGGAAGTGTCATGGCCAATCTCGCGCAGACTCATTCGCAATCTTCTGAAATACCGGTCTACCTGACGTTGGCGGCGGTCACGATGGTCTGGGGCGGCACGTTTGTCGCCGGGCGTTTTCTGGCGGGCGGGCTCAGCCCGATATTCGCCGCAAGTCTGCGGTTCCTGTTGGCCAGTGCTGCACTGCTGGGATTCCTCTGGCTGGCGCGTGTTCCTCTGGCGCGGCCGACTCCTGCGCAATGGTTGCAACTGATGCTCCTGGGGTTGTTCGGGATTTTCTTTTACAACCTGTGCTTTTTTTATGGCCTGCAGTACATCAACGCGTCGCGGGCGTCATTGATCGTTGCGTTGAATCCGGCGGTCATCGGCGTCGCTTCCTGGCTCTTGTTCAAGGAGCGGCTGGGGCGATCGAAGGTGTTGGGTATCTCGATCTGCATTGCCGGTGCCGGCGTGGTGATCGTCAGCCGTAACCCGGCGTTACTGATGGCGACCCCCGATGCGTGGAAGGGCGATCTGCTGATTTTCGGCTGTGTCGTGGGCTGGGGCGTGTATTCGCTGTTCTCGCGCCGCCTCAATCAAAGCCTCGGACCGCTGCAGACTGTGACGTATTCGATCCTGATCGGCACGTTCATGTTGTGGGCGTTGGCTGCCGTGCGTGGAGAGTTGAGCTGGACGGCGTTGAGCGATCTCGGTACGCCACAGTGGCTCAGCCTGATCTATCTGGGGGTGTTTGGTTCGGCGCTGGCCTACATCGGTTATTACGACGGCATCCGCAAGATCGGCGCGACTCGCTCCGGCGTGTTCATCGCTCTGAACCCGCTGACGGCGGTAATACTGGGGGCGCTGCTGCTCGGCGAGCAACTGACGCCGCCAATGTACGTGGGCGCAGTGCTGATTCTGGCGGGCATTTACCTGTGCAACAAACCGCTTGCACCGGGCGCAAAAAGGCGGATTTTATAGGGAGGGCAGACAACCCTATTTACGCTGTGTAGAATCGGTTTACGCATACAATAATAATCGTCTTCTGGCAGCAGAAGCCTCGCCCGCAAGAGCCTTGGGTCGACAATGAAGATATTCGGGTTTCAACTGATCTACGGTGACTTCCTCGCCCGCAGCGTGCGAGGCATCTCCTGTGCACCTCCCGCCGGTCTCAGCATTACTGACAAATAACCCTGGTTAATTGATAAGAATGATGAGGCGTCACCATGACCGATTTATACGAAAACCCAATGGGCCTGATGGGCTTTGAGTTCATCGAGTTCGCATCGCCGACCCCTGGCACCCTGGAGCCGATCTTCGAGATCATGGGCTTCACCAAAGTCGCGACCCACCGTTCCAAGAACGTGCACCTGTACCGTCAGGGCGCGATCAACCTGATCCTCAACAACGAACCGCACAGCGTCGCTTCCTACTTCGCCGCCGAACACGGTCCGTCCGTTTGCGGCATGGCGTTCCGCGTCAAGGATTCGCAAAAAGCCTATAGCCGCGCACTGGAACTCGGCGCCCAGCCGATCCACATCGAAACCGGTCCGATGGAACTGAACCTGCCGGCGATCAAAGGCATTGGCGGCGCGCCGCTGTACCTGATCGACCGTTTCGGCGAGGGCAGCTCGATCTATGACATCGACTTCGTGTTCATCGAAGGTGTGGACCGCAACCCGGTCGGCGCCGGCCTGAAAATCATCGACCACCTGACCCACAACGTGTATCGCGGCCGCATGGCTTACTGGGCCAACTTCTACGAGAAGCTGTTCAACTTCCGCGAGATCCGCTACTTCGACATCAAGGGCGAATACACCGGCCTGACTTCGAAAGCGATGACCGCACCGGACGGCATGATCCGTATCCCGCTCAACGAGGAGTCGTCCAAGGGTGCCGGGCAGATCGAAGAGTTCCTGATGCAGTTCAACGGCGAGGGCATCCAGCACGTCGCGTTCCTCACCGACGACCTGATCAAGACCTGGGACGCGCTGAAGAAGATCGGCATGCGCTTCATGACCGCGCCGCCGGACACCTACTACGAAATGCTCGAAGGCCGTCTGCCGAACCACGGCGAGCCGGTCGATCAACTGCAATCGCGCGGTATTCTGCTCGATGGTGCTTCTGAGCAGGGCGACAAGCGCTTGCTGCTGCAGATCTTCTCGGAAACCCTGATGGGCCCGGTGTTCTTCGAATTCATCCAGCGTAAAGGCGACGATGGTTTCGGTGAGGGCAACTTCAAGGCGCTGTTCGAGTCGATCGAGCGGGATCAGGTGCGTCGCGGTGTGCTCGCTACCGAGTAATCCGTAACACCGCTAAAAACTGTGGGAGCCCGCCTGCTGGCGATAGCGTCTTCAGATTCAACGTTGATGTTGACTGACAGATTGCAATCGCCAGCAGGCTGGCTCCCACATTTGTTTTGTCGTGCGATTAAGGACGGCGCTGCCGCATCAGGTGCTTGAAGCCTTCAAACACCAGCACCACAACGGCGAGCCAGATCGGAATGTAGGTCAGCCATTCACCGGCCTTGATGCTTTCACCCAACAACAGCGCGACACCGAGCAACAGCACCGGCTCGACATAACTGAGCAAACCGAACAGGCTGAACGGCAACAAGCGACTGGCGATGATGTACACCACCAGCGCTGACGCACTGATCAGGCCGAGCAGCGGAATCAGCCACATCAGCCCCGGGTATTGATCGAACACGCCCAAACCTTGCTCGCCACCCTGCACAAACCACCACGCCACGGGCAGCATCAGCGTCATGTCGACCCACAGTCCGCCAAGGTTGTCGGTTTTCAGGTATTTGCGTAGCACGAAATACAGCGGATAGCCGACCACGACCACCAGAGTCGCCCAGGAAAAACCGCCGACCTGATACAACTCGTTCAACACGCCGAGGCTGGCGAAAAACACCGCAACTTTCTGCAGGTACGACAGGCTTTCGCCGTAGGCAATGCGCCCGGTCAGCACCATCGCCAGTGGCAGCAGGAAGTAGCCCAGCGACACATCCAGGCTGTAACCATTGAGCGGCGCCCACATGAACAGCCACAGTTGCACCCCCAGCAGGGCGGCCGAAACAATCAGCCCGCCAATCAGTTTCGGCTTCGCGACCATCAGGCGGATCAGTTCCAGTACTCGTCGCCATTCGCCGGAGATCAGCATGAACACGGTCATGCACGGCACGGTCAGCAGCATCCGCCAGCCAAAGATTTCTACGCCGCTCAATGGGGTGAGCAGCGAGGTGTAGTAATACATGACGGCAAACAGCACCGAGGCTGAAACCGATAGAGCGATACCTTTAGACAAACTGTCCTCGCGGGTGGGTGATCAAACGGGGCGCGAAGGATACGTGGTTTTCGTGCTGAATATTGGCCGAGCGATCAATATTTCACACACGACCTCAGAAGCCCCTCACCGTGACCCTCTCCCAGAGGGAGAGGGGACTGAATCGGGATGTCTTGCGATAGTGCGCGACGCGAAAGACCGAGTCGATCATGGACTCACCACGCAGGTCCCACGCAAAAGCGTAGCCTCAATATCTGCCAATCGGTTCCCTCTCCCAGAGGGAGAGGGCTACAGAGGGCGAGGATCTCAAGCCGAATGCGGTTTACGGCCCGACACGAAATGGCTCACATCATTGAACCCTGGTGTCGAGGCGTGCCCCGGCGTCACCAGCGAGTCGATAAACGCCTCATCTTCCGCCGTGATCTTCACCGCTTGCGCCTTGGTGTAGGCGTCCCACTGGGCTTCTGTGCGCGGGCCGACAATCGCCGAGGCCACCGCGCTGTTATTGAGCACCCAGGCAATGGCGAATTCGACGATGCCCACCCCACGCCCCTCGGTGTATTGGTGAATCTGCTGGGCAATGCGCAGCGACTCGACCCGCCATTCGGTTTCCAGAATGCGTTTGTCCTGACGCCCGGCGCGGCTGTTGATATCCGGGGCTGCATCGGGTGCGTACTTGCCGCTGAGCACGCCACGGGCCAGCGGGCTATAAGGCACCACACCGAGGCCATAGGTTTGCGCGGCGGTGATCTGCTCGGTTTCGGCCTGGCGGTTGACGATGTTGTACAGCGGCTGGCTGATGACCGGGCGGTCGACACCCAGTTGGTCGGCGACACGAATCACTTCGGCAATCCGCCAGCCGCGATAGTTGGACAGCCCCCAGTAACGGATCTTGCCCTGACGGATCAGGTCGCCAATGGCCGAGATCGTCACGTCCAGCGGCGTGTTGTGGTCTTCGCGGTGCAGGTAATAGATGTCGAGGTAGTCGGTGCCCAGTCGTGTCAGGCTGGCATCCAGACCATTGAAGATATGTTTGCGGCTCAGGCCGCTGCGGTTCGGCACGCCGTCCACCGGACCAAAGCCGACTTTGGTCGCCAACACCCACTCATGCCGGTTGCCGGCCATCGCTTCGCCGACGATCTCTTCCGAACGGCCATTGGTGTAGACGTCAGCGGTGTCGATGAAATTGATGCCCTGATCCCAGGCCTTGTCGATGATGCGCAACGACTCTTCGTGGCTGGTCTGCTCGCCGAACATCATCGTGCCGAGGGTGAGGGTAGACACCTGCAAGCCCGAGTGACCCAGTGTGCGATAGCTCATGCCGAAATCCTTTCTGTCGGTGGGAAAGCGTTCATCAAATACCAGATGCGTGTGACGGGGCAAAGTGAATTATCAACTCAATGCCGCACATCGCTCGCGCAAAAATGCCTGCAAGACCTTGACCCGCTCGGACACCTGAACCCGGTGTGGACAGAGCAGATTGAACGGCACGCTTTCGCCGTGCCAGTCGTCGAATAACGTGCGCAGGCGTCCGGCGCGCACGTCTTCGGCGACATCCAGCCAGGCCTTGTAGGCGATGCCATGCCCGGCCAGTGCCCAGCGCCGGGCGACTTCACCGTCGTCGCTGAGGTAGTCGCCGTGGACTTCGACTTCGACGGCTTCATCGTCACGGTTGAAACGCCAACTGTTGTAGGGGCGGCCGTTGCGCAGGTAGAGCAGGGCACTGTGATCGCCCAGTTCCGTCGGGTGCTGTGGCGTGCCATGACGGGCCAGATAATCCGGGCTGGCGCAGGCAACGCGGCGATGCGTCGGCAAAATCGGCAACGCCACCAGCGTCGAGTCGCTCGGCACGCCGAAGCGCAGCGCGATGTCCACGGTTTCGCGAAACAGATCGGCGTGGCGGTCGTTGAGCAGCAATTGCAGGCGGATATTCGGGTGCGCGCGCTTGAAATCGTCCAGCCACGGCAGTAACACGTTGCGGCCGAAGTCCGAGGGCGCCGCCAGTTGCAACACGCCGTTCAGGCCTTCACCTGATTGTTTCAGCGCTTGTTCGCCGTCGGCCAGTGTCGCCAGGGCCAGGCGCACACTGTCCAGATAACGCCGGCCTTCCTCGGTCAGGCGCATGCTGCGGGTGGAGCGTGCGAGCAAACGGATACCGAGCCGGGTTTCCAGGCGTTTCAGGGCAATGCTGGCGGCGGCCGGGGTCAGTTCCAGCGCCCGTGCAGCGGCAGAAATACTGCCGGAATCGGCCACGCGGACGAAAATCTCCAGATCGAGAATCGAGCTCATTGCTAAAAATCCTTTAAAGATCTTTGCGTTTTAACGGGATTTTTCCGTGATTGGCAAGCCGCGATACTGCAATCATTCAACAACCGCAGGAGATGAGCATGACTTGGACATTCGATCACCTGGCCTTCAACACCGCCGATGGCCAGAGCTTGCAGGACAGTTTCGCCAGGTTGCTCGGCCTGACGCCGGGGCGCCGACCACCGTTTCCGTTTCCCGGGCGATGGCTGTATCAGGATGCGCACGCCGTGGTGCACGTGATCGAGTAGCCTACGTTCGACGATACGGCGTTGAGCCACATTGCCTTTCGCACGGATCAGCCGGCAGAAGCCGTGCTGCAACGGGTGCGCGACAGCGGTTTGCCGTATCAGGTGGCGCAGGTGCCGGAGGACGGGATCTGGCAGATTTTTGTGCAGATGCCGGGTGGCGTGGTGATCGAATTGGATGCGTCGGCTTGAGTGCAAAAGATCGCAGGCTGCGATCTTTTGCGTTTTACAACGTGATCAGGCGCGCAACGTGCGGGTCATGCGCAACGCCAGCAGACTGCCGCCGACAATCACCGCCGCCAGCAGGTACAACGCCGCATCGGTGGAGCCGGTGGTGTCCTTGACCCAACCCACCAGATAAGGGCTGAGAAATCCGGCCATTTGTCCCATGGAGTTGATCAACGCCAGGCCTCCGGCGGCAGCACCGGCACTCAACATCGCCGTCGGCACTGGCCAGAACATCGGCAGGCCGGTCAGCGCGCCCATGGTCGCAATGGTCAGGCCGAGAATCGCAATCGCCGGGTTGGCGGCGAAATTAACCGCGATCACCAGACCGATCGCGCCCATCAGCATCGGCACCACCAAATGCCAGCGACGCTCTTTGCGCAAGTCCGCCGATCGCCCGACCGCCAGCATGAACACCGCTGCCAGCAGGT
>NZ_QAIU01000568.1:0-6999 GCF_003061205.1 Pseudomonas sp. HMWF006 | reverse complement strand
ACTCTGGATGCAGAAATAGATCAGGCCGAAGGCCCAGATCGCCGGGTTCTTGAACACCGCGATCAACGAATCGGAGGTGGTTTTCGGTTTGTTCGCGAGGTCTTCGGCCTGATCGGCCTCCAACACTGCACGCTCGTGCGGGCTCAGCCATTTGGCGTTGGCGAAGCTGTCGCTCAACAGGAAATAGGCGAGGGCGCCGAGGATCACCGTCGGGATGCCTTGCAGCAGGAACATCCACTGCCAGCCGGCCAGACCACCCTGGCCCGCCGCGAAGTGATTGAGAATCCAGCCAGAGAACGGGCTGCCGAGCAGGCCGGACACTGGAATTGCCGACATGAACAGCGCCATGATCCGCCCCCGGCGGAAGGTCGGGAACCACTGCGAGAGGTACAGCACGACGCCTGGGAAGAACCCGGCTTCGGCCGCACCGGTGAACAGGCGCAGGGTGTAAAACTCGGTCGGCGTGGTGACGAACAGCAGGCAGGTCGACAACGTGCCCCAGGTAATCATCATCAAGGCAATCCAGCGCCGCGGACCGAATCGGGTCAGGGCGAGGTTGCTTGGCACGCCGCACAGCACGTAGCCGATGAAGAAAATCCCGGCACCGAGGCCGTAGACGGTTTCACTGAATTTCAGGGCGTCGAGCATCTGCAGTTTGGCAAATCCAACGTTGACCCGGTCGAGGTAGTTGAACAGGTAGCAGATGAAGATGAAGGGGATCAAACGCAGGGTGATGCGTTTGTAGACGGCGTTTTTATCGTCTGCGATGGTCTGGGTAGCTGCGGCGCTGTGCGACATAGCGGCTCTCTCTTTATTATGATTTTTGGCGATGCAAAGGGTAACGTTGATCGCCCTGAGAGTCTCGGCCACCGGTGGCCGGATTGTCTTTGTGCCTGAGCACAGGGTTTGCCGCCAGACCCTGTGCGGGTGAACAACCTGTCCGTGCCTGTTTTCAAGGATTCCAGCGCTTATGTTCGAACTCGATCACGACCTCGCCCAAGACATCGTCGACCGTGCCATGGCCATTTTGCCCTACAACGTCAATGTCATGGACAGCCAGGGCTTGATCCTCGGCAGTGGCGAGCCGGAGCGGATCAACACCCGTCACGAAGGTGCGCAATTGGTGCTGGCCAACGGTCGGGTGGTGGAGATTGACGCGCAGACCGCCGTGCATTTGAAAGGCGTGCAGCCGGGCATCAATTTGCCGCTGTTGCTCGATCAGCGCTTGATCGGCGTGCTCGGCATCACCGGCGAGCCGGAGCAATTGCGTACCTACGCCGAACTGGTGCGCATGACCGCGGAAATGCTCGTTGGCCAGCGCAATCAACAGGCCGAACAGCAATGGCGCCGTCAGCGTTGCGATGACTTGCTGGCGCTGTTGCTCAGCGAGGCGGGTGATTCGCCACGCCTGATCGACGAGGCGCAGCAACTCGGTCTCAAACCGCAATTGACCCGGGTGCCGTATCTGTTCGAATTGGGGCTGGAGCACGGCCCGGGGCAGACCGTCGAGGCCCTGAGTGCCTGGCTGACCTCACGTTATCCCGATAGCTGGTGCGTGAGTTCGGCAAAGTCGTCGCTGTTGTGGTGTCGACCGGCGAGCCACAACGTTGAATCTGACCGCTTGCTGGAAAAGCTCGACGGCCTGGGCTGGAATATTTTGCGCATCGCCGTGGGCGGGCAGGCGGATGGGCTGGTCGGGTTGCGCCGTTGCTATCGGCGGGTCGGCGATCTTCTGGCGTATGGCCGAGAGGTGCTGCCGCACTCGCGTTTGCTGACGCTCAATCGTTATCGGCTGCCGGTGATGCTGTGGCGGCATCGCAATGACGATGCGCTGGATGAATTGCTCAAGCCGTTGCGCAAGGTCATCGCCAAGGACGGCAACGGCCAGTTGTTGGCGACGTTGCGCAGTTGGTGCGAGCACGACGGGCAGAGCCAGGCGTGTGCGGATGCGCTGGGGATTCATCGCAACAGTTTGCGTTACCGGATGGAGCGGATTGCCGAGTTGAGTGGGGTTGATCCGTTAAGGCTGGACGGGATGCTGGCGTTGTATCTCGGCGTGCAACTCCTGCCCCAGACTGATCCTGCGGCATGAGTTGTTCTTGCTGCCGCCATCGCTGGCAAGCCAGCTCCCACAGTCTCTGCGGTGGTTACAAAATTCATGGTCACTGAAGTTCCCTGTGGGAGCTGGCTTGCCAGCGATAGGGTCGGAACATTCAGCCTCGATTCCAGGGCCTTTGTGAAAATGAACAATAAACGCCCACAGCGCTTGTGCAGCGGACAGGCGTCAATGCGCGGGCTGACTGGCAGCATGAGGAGCATTGGAACTGGAGAATTCGCATGAAGATCGTCATCGCCCCCGATTCGTTCAAGGACAGCCTGAGTGCCCAGGGCGTCGCCGAGGCCATTGCTTTGGGCCTGGCGCAAGTCTGGCCACAAGCCACGCTGGTCAAATGCCCGATGGCCGATGGCGGTGAAGGCACGGTCGATTCGATTCTCGCCGCGTGCGAAGGCGAACGGCGCCGCAGCCGCGTGCGTGGCCCGCTGGGCGTGCCGGTGGACGCGGCGTGGGGCTGGTTGCCGCACAATCACACCGCGATCATCGAGATGGCCGAGGCCAGCGGTTTGCAATTGGTGCCGCCGGGGCAACGTGACGCCTGCATCAGCAGCACCTTCGGCACTGGTGAGTTGATCCGTGCGGCGCTGGATGCTGGCGCGCAACGAGTGATTCTGGCGATTGGCGGCAGCGCGACCAACGACGGCGGCGCCGGCGCGATGCAGGCGCTGGGCGTGAAACTGCTGGATGCGCAAGGCCAGTCGCTGGTGCCGGGCGGTCTGGCACTGGCGCAATTGGCGCGTCTGGAACTGAGCGACCTGGACCCGCGTCTGGCCCACGTGCGCTTCGACATCGCCGCAGACGTCAACAATCCACTCTGCGGTCCGCACGGTGCTTCCGCCATTTTCGGCCCGCAAAAAGGTGCGTCGCCCGCCCAAGTGCAGCAACTGGATCAGGCGCTGGGCCATTTTGCCGAACACTGTGCACACGCCTTGGGCAAAGACGTGCGTGATGAACCGGGCAGTGGTGCAGCCGGGGGGCTGGGATTTGCTGCCAAGGCGTTTTTGGGCGCGCAATTTCGAGCCGGCGTGGAAGTGGTCGCCGAACTGGTGGGCCTCGCCGAAGCGGTGAAAGGCGCGGATCTGGTGATCACCGGCGAAGGCCGTTTCGATGCCCAGACCCTGCGCGGCAAAACCCCGTTTGGCGTGGCGCGGATTGCCAAACAGCAGCAGGTTCCTGTGATCGTCATTGCCGGCACTCTTGGCGAGGGCTATCAGGAACTCTACGGCCACGGCATTGATGCCGCATTCGCCGTTACCAGCGGGCCGATGCCCCTTGAGCAGGCCTGCGCCGAAGCGCCGCGATTGCTGCGTGAACGTGCGGCCGACATCGCCCGTGTCTGGCAGATGGCCAAGAATCAGCCTGATCAGCATTGATTAACCTGTGGCGAGGGAGTTTGCTCGCGCCGGGCTGCGAAGCAGCTCCAACCCTCTTGGTGTCAATCCTTCGGATCCACCGTGTTCGATGGTTCCAAGACTGCTGCACAGACGAGCCTGAGCAAGTTCTCTCACCACCGATTTTGCTTAAATGTTTACGGTGTTTCATCGCTGTAACACCTTGAAAAATATTTCCGTTTTACACGAAACCTTCCTAAAGCCTGGCCGATACAGAGATCAGGCGCACACAGATTCCCTCGAACCGTGACGCCAGACCGGTCCCGCTCCAAGGACTGGTGATGACGGCAAGGACGCTCGCAGCTACCTCTATCCGAGAGTCCAACCATGTCTTTGCGTAATCTGAAAATCGCGCCCCGTGCCTTCCTCGGTTTTGCCTTTATAGCCTTGCTGGTGATTGTCCTTGGCGTGTTCGCCGTCAATCGTATGTCGACCATCCGTCAAGCCTCAGTCGACATGGAGACCAATCAACTGCCCAGCGTCAAGTACCTTGGCATAGTGACGGAAAACGTGTTGCGCCTGCGGATTCTGTCGTTCCGGATTCTGGTCAACCGCGAGCCGGCCGGCTTGCAAGAGGCGCAGACGCGGATTGGCGTGTTGGTGGACAAGGTACGCAGTGCTCAGGCCAGCTACGCGGCATTGCCTGCGGAAGCCGAGGAGCGTGCCTTGTATCAGACGTTCGCGACGACGCTCGACAATTACCTGCAAGCACAAAACCAGATGATGGACCTGTCGCGTCAGGACAAGGTTGAAGAAATGCGCACCCTGATCAACACCCGGATCAAGGACGGCACTGACCAGATGGGCGAGCAGCTCAATAAACTCATCGAGATCAATGCGGCGGGTGCCAAAGTCGCCTCCACTCAGGCTGGTGAGCATTACGACAGCGCCATTACCGGCATCATCATTGTCGCGGTGATTGCTGCGTTGGCGACGGTATTGCTGGCATTGCTGCTGACGCGCAGCATCGTCACGCCGTTGAACCGGGCGGTGCTGGTGGCGCAAACCATTGCCGATGGCAATCTGAGCAAAGCCATCGAAGTCGACGGCAAGGACGAAGCCACGCAACTGCTGCAGGCCCTGGCCACGATGCAGACCAACCTGCGCAAGACCATCGAACAGATTGCCGGCTCCGCCACCCAACTGGGCGCCGCAGCCGAAGAGCTCAGCGCGGTCACCGAAGAAGCCTCCCGTGGCCTGCAACAGCAGAACAACGAAATCGAACAGGCCGCCACTGCCGTCAACGAGATGACCGCCGCCGTGGAAGAGGTTGCACGTAACGCCGTCTCAACCTCCGAGGCCTCGAACCAGTCGACCCAGGCCGCCCGTGAAGGCCGCGATCAAGTGGTGAAAACCGTCGACGCGATTCAGACCATGACCCACGACGTGCAGAGCACCGCGCAAATGATCGAAGGCCTGGCGGCGCAGGGTCGGGACATCGGCAAAGTGCTCGACGTGATCCGCGCCATCGCCGAACAGACCAACCTGCTGGCGCTCAACGCAGCCATCGAAGCGGCGCGTGCCGGTGAGGCGGGTCGTGGTTTTGCGGTGGTGGCTGACGAAGTGCGCGCACTGGCCCATCGCACCGCGCAATCGACTCAGGAAATCGAAAAAATGGTCGCCGGCATCCAGAACGGCACCGGTGAAGCGGTTTCGTCGATGCAGCAGAGCAACCAGCGCACCCAGACCACCCTGGAAATGGCCCGCGCCGCCGGCGTCGCCCTTGAGCAGATCACCCAGTCGATTCATCAGATCAACGAGCGCAACCTGGTGATCGCCAGCGCCTCCGAAGAACAGGCGCAAGTGTCCCGCGAAGTTGACCGGAATCTGGTCAATATCCGCGATCTGGCTACGCAATCGGCTGCCGGGGCCAACCAGACCAGCGCCGCCACCCATGAGCTGTCGCGACTGGCGGTGGATTTGAACGCCATGGTGGCGCGTTTTGTGATTTGAGATAGGGTGAAGGCTGGAGATTGCGCAAACAGGAGACGTGCATGCGCTATTCAGCCTTGACTCAACGAATCGCCGGGGAGGGCGCAGCGGCCTGGCAGATTCACGACCGAGCGCTGGAGTTGCGCGCTGAGGGCGTCGATGTCCTGCTGCTGAGTGTGGGCGATCCGGATTTCGATACACCGCTGCCGATCGTCCACGGTGCCATCGACAGTCTGCTGGCCGGCGATACGCATTATGCGGAAGTGCGCGGCCGCTTGGCCTTGCGCAAACTGATTGCCCGGCGGCATCAGCGACGCTGCGGTCAGGCGGTCGATGCCGACCACGTGATCGTGCTGCCGGGGGCGCAATGCGCGGTGTATTCAGTGGCGCAATGCCTGCTGGATCCGGGGGACGAGGTGATTGTCGCCGAGCCGATGTACGTCACCTACGAAGGCGTGTTCGGCGCCTGCGGGGCGACCGTGGTGCCGGTGCCGGTGCGTCCGGAAAACGGCTTTCGCGTTGACCCCGCCGATGTCGCTGCACGCATCACCGGCAAGACCCGGGCGATGCTGCTCAACAGTCCCAACAACCCCTGCGGCGCGAGCCTGTCACTGCTGATCTGGCAGGAACTGGCGGCGCTGTGCATTCGTCATGACTTATGGCTGATCAGCGATGAGGTCTACAGCGATTTGCTCTACGAAGGCGAGCACATCAGCCCGGCGAGTCTGCCGGGCATGGCGGAGCGCACGGCGACCATCAACAGCCTGTCGAAATCCCACGCCATGACCGGCTGGCGGATCGGTTGGTCGATCGGGCCAAAAGCGTTGGCCGAACACTTGGTGAATCTGTCGTTGAGCATGCTGTTCGGTTTGCCGGAATTCGTGCAGAAAGCCGCGCAGGTTGCGCTGGAAACGGACCTGCCGGAAGTGGCGCAGATGCGCGAGGAGTATCGCTTGCGCCGGGATCTGGTCTGCGAGCGGCTGCAGGGCTGCCCGGGTTTGCAACCGATCCGCCCGGATGGCGGCATGTTCGTGATGGTCGATGTGCGCCAGACCGGGTTAGGCGCTCAAGCGTTTGCCGAGCGCTTGCTGGAAAATTACGGCGTGTCGGTGCTGGCTGGTGAGGCGTTTGGGCCCAGTGCAGCGGGGCATATTCGCATCGGGCTGGTGGTGGATCGGGTCAAACTGGCGGACGCCTGCTCGCGGATTACACTGTGTGCGGCGCAGCTGTTACAGGCGCGCAGTGCCTGATGGTTTTGTGTTGCCTGTACCGGCCTCTTCGCGAGCAAGCTCGCTCCCACAGGGGAATGCGTTTCAAATGTGGGAGCGAGCTTGCTCGCGAAGGCGGCATGACAGCCACCGATTAATTCAGCCCTGCCAAGCCGATGGATTCACCAGATTCGCAGGTTTTTCCCCAGCCAGCGCCGCCAACAGATTCTCCACCGCACAGCGCGCCATCGCTTCGCGCGTCTCATGCGTTGCCGAGCCCATGTGCGGCGTCGCCACCACATTATTCAGTTGCAACAACGGCGAGTCATGCTGCAACGGCTCACGCTCGAAC
>NZ_QAIU01000567.1:0-4700 GCF_003061205.1 Pseudomonas sp. HMWF006 | reverse complement strand
GTCGTAGCCCACCGACACACTTGAGACCACTTCCAGTTTTGTCGCGTTTTCCAGTTGCGCGCGGCCGAGTTTGCGGCCGACGCCGATCAGGCCGTGGGCGTGGGGCAGGGCTTCATTGAATTGGGCGTTGATGTCGCCGTTCTTTGGGTTGGGGACGATGACGTCGAACTCTTGCTGGAGGTGTTCGATCATGGGCTGGGTGATGCGGCTGAAGGCCAGGACAGTCTTTTTCATCGTTTTTGGCTCTTGTTCGGGCTTGATGCCAAGCAAGCTAACATTTCTGTTTTGGGTTGTCTTGGCGGCCTCTGGGCCGACCATGTTCTTGGGGTTTTTGGGGGGGGGATCCGTTGCTGCGGGTGTGGCTGATTAGGGTTCCGCCCTTACGGCGGGTCACTTTTTACAAACGCCCGGAAGCCGGCCCAGTCAAAAGTAACCAAAAACGCTTGCTCCTACGTGCGGCCCGCTCGCTGGGGCTCGGGGTTCCTTCGCTCCGGGATCCATCCGGGCGCATCGCCTCCGGTTTGCTTCGCTGCCCCTCCTCTCGATGTGTTTGGCTGCGCTCCCACCCCCGGACGAATCCCTCCACTCAGCCTTCCGACGTCGCCCGTGGATCAAGATCAAGAGCTGCAGCCGAGCTTGCGCTCACCCTGTTGAGTGGGGCGGCTGCGCCGCATGGGTTTACACAAATCAAAACTGACAGCCGATCATTTTCTAATTGAATGTGCGCAATCCAACTGTGGGAGCTGGCTTTCCAGCGATGGCGGCCTGACAGCCGACCAATGTTTCGCAGGCTGCATGCGATCCCACTGTAGGAGCCAGCCTGCTGGCGATGGGAACATCGTGCTGGGCTTGTGAGAGCACACGGTGAGGGCTTTTATTTTGCGGTGAATCTACCCCTCACCCCAGCCCTCTCCCCGAGGAGAGGGGGCCGATTTGTGGGCTTTTCAAGATCTGAATTCGACTCGGTATCGCACGTCGGCGTCATTCTCCAAACACCTCGGTCAGTCCCCTCTCCCCTAGGAGAGGGGGCCGATTTGTGGGCTTTTCAAGATCTGAATTCGATTCGGTATCGCACGTCGGCGTCATTCTCCCAAACACCTCGGTCAGTCCCCTCTCCCTCCGGGAGAGGGTTAGGGTGAGGGGCTTTTAGCTGTGTGGTGGAGGTTGGGGGATTTCGTGGTTATCCAGCACCCGATTCACCGCCAGTTCGGCGAGCATGATGATTTGCTGGATCGCCAGGATCGTCCGCCGTTGCGGCAGCTCAATGTAGGCGGCGATGTCGCTGGTCATCAGGCTGGCCTGTGCCAGGGATTCGCAGGCGTGGACCAGCAGGCTTTCGTTGTCCTGATCGGGGGCGACCTGGAACATGGTGCTGGGTTTGTGGAAGCGCAGGGTGAGGGCGTTGGGTTTGAGGTAGTGGTCGAGGGCGCGTTCGGCGGCTTCGTGGAATTTCTTTGAGCCGGGGAATTCGTAGGGGGTGGTGTCGTCGGTTTCAGGTGGATTAGGCGTTGGTTTGAACATAGGAAACATACTCGTGGCAAGTTGAGTTGAAGCTGCCACTTTTCGTTTTCCAGGCGAAAGGGTGGCAACTGTGCGCGGACTGGAAAAACCGGTCAACTTAGCCAAAACCGGCAGGCCCTAGGGCCTCCCGCGCACAGCCGCCATAACATTGCGAGCTAAAAAGCGCCGCAGTATGCCATGAGCTTTGGTAGTTGAAATCGGGTTTTCCAGACCCGGTCGCTGATGCGTCAGCGACACCCAAATCCTAGCCACCGCACTTCCGACGGACAACCTGCAAAACCTGTCGGAAACATCCGCGAAATCGCCGTTTCTGTAGGCTCTGCCGTAGGCTGCGATTAAACATCAAGGACAAAAAATCGCAGCCTGCGGCAGCGCCTGCAGTGAAAGCGGTGTGTTGAAAATCAGTTGGCGACACGCGCGCCGGCGAGGCTGCCGCTTAATTCGTAGGCCGCCAGTTCAGCCTGATGCGCCGCCAGAATCTCCGGCAACGACCCGCGCAGGTATTCAACCCACGTCTTGATCTTCGCATCCAGATATTGCCGTGACGGGTAGATCGCATACAGGTTTAGCTCTTGCGAGCGGTAGTTCGGCATGACCCGCACCAATGTGCCGTTACGCAAACCTTCGATCGCCGCGTACACCGGCAGCACGCCAACGCCCATGCCGCTGGTGATCGCGGTTTTCATCGCGTCGGCCGAGTTCACCAGAAACGGCGAACTGTTGATGGTGACCATTTCCTGGCCTTCCGGGCCGTCGAAGGCCCATTTTTCCAGGGGGATCACCGGGCTGACCAGGCGCAGGCAGGCGTGGTTGAGCAGGTCGCTGGGCTTTTGCGCGCAGCCGTTGGCTTTCACGTAGGCCGGCGAGGCGCAGACGATGCTGTAGGTGATGCCCAGGCGTTGCGAGACGAAGCCTGAGTCTGGCAGTTCGCGGGCCAGCACGATGGACACGTCATAGCCTTCATCGAGCAGGTCCGGCACGCGGTTGGCCATGGTCAGGTCGAAGGTCACGTCCGGGTGGGTCTTGCGGTAGCGGGCGATGGCGTCGATGACGAAGTGCTGACCGATACCGGTCATGGTGTGCACTTTCAATTGCCCGGCCGGCCGCGCGTGGGCTTCGCTGGCTTCCGCTTCGGCTTCTTCGACATAGGCCAGGATCTGTTCGCAGCGCAGCAGGTAGCGTTTGCCGGCTTCGGTCAGGGCGATGCGCCGGGTCGTGCGGTTGAGCAGGCGGGTTTGCAGATGGGCTTCCAGGTTGGAGACCGCGCGCGAGACGTTGGCGGTGGTGGTGTCGAGTTGCACGGCGGCAGCGGTGAAGCTGCCCGCTTCGGCCACGCAACTGAAGGCGCGCATGTTTTGCAAAGTGTCCATGGGGTGCTCTCAAGGGAGATGGCAAATTGTGACACGAAGTTTCAGGGGCTGAGACCCCCGACCAAGGGATTATCTCGTTAACGGTAACAAAGATTCACAGGATTCCCAGCTTATCGCCGTTGGGACGTCCCCCTAGAATTGCGCCGTTGTGGGAATCGGGACGGATACGCCGGTTGGTCAGTTCAATCGAGGTGCCGCTTTTGCGAGCCAGCTCGCTCCCACAGGTTTTGGTTTTTCCCCCTCTTTCAGGAATTCGCAGCTGTGCCGCGTCGCATCAACAGAGCGCTTTTATCGCTCAGTGTTCTGGCTTTTTCCCTGGGTCTCAGCGGCTGCATTTCAACCGAAGGAATTGCCCCTCAGGACAAGGCGCTGGAGGCCAGTGCGCTGGTCACCGATGACGCCATCGCCCACGCCGCCCGTGACGCCCACTGGCCCACCGCACAATGGTGGCAAGCCTACGGCGACCCGCAACTGAACCGCTGGATCGACCTTGCCGTTCAAGGCAGCCCGAGCATGGCCATGGCCGCCGCGCGGGTGCGTCAGGCCAAAGCCATGGCCGGTGTCGCCGAAGCCGCCGAGTCGCTACAGATCAAGGGTGAGTCGACCCTCAAACGGCACAACTGGCCAACCGATCAGTTCTATGGGCCGGGTGAGCTGGCCAATACCACGACGTGGGACAACAACGCGGCGCTGGGTTTCAGCTACGCCCTCGATCTGTGGGGCCGTGAAAGCAACAGCAGCGAGCGGGCTGTCGACCTGGCGCACATGAGCGCGGCCGAAGCGCGGCTGGCGCAACTGGAATTGCAGAACAACATCGTGCGCGCCTACATCGAGTTGTCGCTGCATTACGCCCAGCGCGACATCGTCGCCGCGACGCTCAAGCAGCAGCAACAGATTCTCGACCTCGCGCAGAAACGTCTGGATGGCGGCATCGGTACGCACTTCGAAGTCAGCCAGGCGCAAACGCCGTTGCCGGAAACCCATCGGCAACTCGATGCACTGGACGAAGCAATCGCCCTGAGCCGCAACCAGATCGCTGCGTTGGCGGGTAAAGGCCCGGGCGAGGGCGCGCAGTTGCAGCGGCCGACGCTGTCGCTGGGGGCTGCGTTGAAATTGCCGTCGGCATTGCCCGCCGAGTTGCTGGGGCAGCGCCCGGACGTGGTTGCCAGTCGCTGGCAGGTGGCGGCGCAGGCGCGCGGGATCGACGTCGCGCATGCCGGGTTTTATCCCAACGTCGATCTGGTCGGCAGCCTCGGCTACATGGCCACCGGCGGCGGGGCACTGGAGTTTTTGACCGGCAAGAAACTCAACTACAACGTCGGCCCGGCGATCTCCTTGCCGATTTTCGACGGTGGGCGGCTGCGTGCCGAACTGGGTGAGGCATCTGCCGGGTATGACATCGCCGTGGCGCATTACAACCAGACGCTGGTGAATGCGCTGAAGAACATCTCCGACCAGTTGATCCGCCGCGAGTCGATGGACAAGCAGCAAGGCTTTGCCGCCGAGTCGGTGGCCACGGCGCAGAAGACCTACGACATCGCGATGATTGCCTATCAGCGTGGCCTCACCGATTACCTCAACGTGCTCAATGCGCAGACGTTGCTGTTCAAGCAGCAACAAGTGCAGCAGCAGGTGCAGGCGGCGCGGTTAACGGCGCATGCCGAGCTGGTGACGGCGCTGGGTGGCGGTCTCGGGGCTGGCAACGATGTACCGACTGCCGAGAAAACCCAGGCCCCGAAAACCCCGGCCCTCCTGCGGTGAACACACAACCTGTGGGAGCGAGCTTGCTCGCGAAGAGGGAGTGTCAGC
>NZ_QAIU01000566.1:12206-12539 GCF_003061205.1 Pseudomonas sp. HMWF006 | reverse complement strand
CCGCCACGCCCGCAATCCCTGCCAGTGTCAGAAACGCAGCACTGTAACCGGCGCCTTGCACGACGAATCCGGCCAGGCCGTTGCTCAGTGCAGCGCCCAGGCCGAAGACGGTGGTCAGGGCGCCGAGGCTGATGTTGAAGTGGCCGGTGCCTTGGGTGAGGTCTTTGACCATGATCGGGAACAGCGCGCCGAACAGACCTGCACCAACGCCGTCGAGCATCTGCACGGCCACCAGCCAGTAAGGGTCGTCGGACAAGGTGTAGAGCACGCCGCGCAGCGGCAGAATCAGGAAACCGGCGAGCAGCAGTGGCTTGCGCCCCCAGACGTCGGCTT
>NZ_QAIU01000566.1:9204-12196 GCF_003061205.1 Pseudomonas sp. HMWF006 | reverse complement strand
CCGGAACCATGGCCAGTTGTGCCGCGACGATACAGGCGGAGGTCAGTGGCGTGGCCATTTGCAGATTGGTCAGCGACAGTTTTTGACTGACCAGCGGCAGCATCGCGGCGTTGGCCAGGTGGAACAGCGCGCAGCAAATGGCAAATAACAGCAGCGGTCGGTTGGTCAGCAGCACCGACCAGCCAGAAGGTTGGTGCCGGCCGGCCTCGGCGGGGTCGAGGCCGCGTGCGACGTCATGGTCGATGGCGTCTGCCGAAACGAAGTGAATGGCAATCACGCTGGCGAGTGCCATCGCGGCCATCAGGTAGAACACGGCGACAGGGCCGAACAGGTAGGCGAACAGGCCGGCGAGTAATGCCGCGCAGGCATTGCCGGCATGGTTGAACGTTTCATTGCGCCCGGTTCGCCGGGTGAATGCGCGCGGCCCGGTCATGCCCAGGGTGATGGCGCAAATGGCCGGGGCGAAGATCGAGGCAGCCGCGGCACTCAGGGCCTGGGTCAACGCGACGAGACTAAAGGAGGTCACGAACGGCAGCAACAGGCAGCTGCCAGTCACCAGCAGCGCGGCGATAGCGATCAATGCACGTTTGGCGCGGGTGCCGTCGACCAGTGCGCCGGCGGGCGTTTGCGTGATCAGCGCGGCGATCCCGGCAATGGTCATGACCACGCCGATGCTGGCTGGGTCCCAGTGATGCACGGCCAACAGGTAGATCGCCAGGTACGGTCCGAGGCCGTCGCGTACGTCAGCGAGGAAAAAATTGAGGCTGTCGAGTGACAGGTTATTGCGCCGATCCAGTTGATTGCTCACGACAGCCTCATTCCCCAGGGTTCGAAATCAGGTTGCTGACCCGCGCCACTAACGTGTCGACGGCGAACGGTTTGGTCAGAACCTGCATGCCCGGGCCGAGTTGACCATTGCCGAGCACGGCGTTTTCAGCGTAGCCAGTAATGAACAAGGTCTTCAGTTTCGGCCGGATTTCCAGGCCCGCGTCGGCCATTTGCCGGCCGTTCATGCCTCCCGGCAAACCGACATCGGTGATCAGCAGGTCGATGTGCGCACTGGAACGCAACGTCTCCAGTCCCTCGACGCTGTCGGCCGCCACCAGCACGACGTAGCCGAGTTCGCTGAGCACGTCCCGCAGCAGCATGCGCACCGTCGGTTCGTCGTCGACGATGAGGATCGTTTCCCCGGCTTTTGCCAGCGGGGTTGTCATGTTGTGCGTGGCATCGTGATTTTGCTGGGTCTCGCCGCTATAGCGTGGCAGGTAAATGCACATGGTCGTGCCTTGGCCCACTTGCGAATGCACGCGCACCTGGCCGCCCGATTGTTTGGTAAAGCCGTAGATCATCGACAGCCCCAGACCGGTGCCCTGGCCCAGTGGCTTGGTGGTGAAAAACGGGTCGAAGGCCTTGGCGACGATATCGGCGCTCATGCCGGTGCCGGTGTCCTTCACGCACAGGCACAGGTACTGGCCTTGAGGAATATCGAGGGTACGCGCCGACTCCACTGTCACGGAGCGATTTGAGGTTTCCACGGTGATGCAGCCGCCGTCGGGCATGGCGTCGCGGGCATTGATGCACAGGTTGAGCAGGGCGTTTTCCAGTTGACTGGCGTCGACCAGGGCAGGCCACAGGTCGGCGGCCGCCAGTGTCTTCAGGCGAATACTCGGGCCGACCGTGCGCTGAATCAGTTCGGTCATGCCGACAATCAGCGTGTTGACGTCCGTCGGGCGCGGATCGAGGGTCTGGCGTCGGGAGAATGCCAGGAGTCGATGGGTCAGGGCAGCGGCGCGTTTGGTGGCGCCTTGGGCGGTCACCAGGTACTTGTCGACGTCCTTCAGGCGGCCCTGTGCGATGCGCTTTTCCATCAGCTCCAGCGCTGCCGAAATGCCGGCCAGCAGGTTATTGAAGTCATGGGCCAGGCCGCCGGTCAGTTGCCCGACGGCTTCCATTTTTTGCGACTGGCGCAGTTTTTCTTCGGCCTGCATAAGATCGGCGGTGCGTGCCGTCACGCGTTGTTCCAGGGTGTCGTTGAGGGCTCGCAGTGCGGCGTTGGCGCGGTCTCGCTCGGCTTCGACGTTGCGTCGTTCCTCGACGTCGATGAGCACGCCGGGGAAACGCAGCGGGGTGCCGTCCTCGGCGCACTCGACGCGGCCGTTGGCCTCGATCCAGTTGTATTTGCCATCGGCGCCGCGCACCCGGTATTGATGGGAATAGACGCCGCCGCGGGCAATTGCCTCGTCGATCGCGCTGATGAGCGTGGCCTGGTCGTCGGGGTGAACGGTCATCGCCACTTGTTCCAGGCTGAGGCCATCGCGACCCAAAGCCGGATCAAGGTTGAACACCCGGGCGAAGGCTTCGTCAACGGTGAAGCAATCGGTCGGCAGGTCCCAATGCCAGGTGCCGATAATGGCGCCGGCGGCGAGGGCCAGTTGCACGCGCTCGATGTTTTCCCGGGCCACCGCTTCGCTGACCCGCAAGCGCTCTTCGGCATCACGGCGCTGGGTGACGTCGCTGAAAAAGATTGCGATCTGGCGATCGGCCGGGGCGCCGACGCGCACCGCGCGCACGTCGAACCAGCGTTCAAAGGTGTTGGCGTAATTTTCGAAATTCGCCGGTTCGCCGGTTTTGGCGACGTGCCCGTAGGTTTCGAACCAGAAGCTTTCCAGATTGGGCGCGAACTCGGTCACCCATTTGCCGCGCAGATTGACCCCGGCCTGACGCTCGAAGGCCGGGTTGGCTTCGACGAAGAAGTAGTCCACCGGGCGATCGTCAGCGTCGAATTTGACCTTGACGATGGCAAACGCCGCTTCGATGGTTTCCAGAATGGTGCTGAAGCGTTCTTCGCTCAGGCGCAGCGCGGTTTCGGCACTGCGCGAACGGGTCAGGTCGAGCATCGCGCCGATCATGCGTTCGGCCTGGCCGTCGGCATTGCGAATCATGTGGCCGCGATCAAGCACCTCGGCGTAAGAACCGTCCTGGCAGCGAAAGC
>NZ_QAIU01000566.1:5137-9194 GCF_003061205.1 Pseudomonas sp. HMWF006 | reverse complement strand
GATCTGCGCGAACCGCCAGTCAGCGGTGGAGTCGATGGCGGCCGGGGCAATTCCATACGCCTGTTGCAGGGCTTCGTTCCAGATGATCTGGTTGGTGCGCAGATCCCAGTCCCATACCGCGTCGCGGGTGGCCTTGACCGCCAGGCGATAACGCTCCTGGGTTTCGAACAGCGAGCGGCCGGCCAGATGCTCACTGGTGCGGTCGCGCAGGATTTTGACGAAGCCGCCATGGCAATGGTTGTCGTCGTAAAGCGGCATCAACTCGCCCGATGCCCAGAACCGCTGCCCGTCCTTGCGCACATGCCAGCGTTCATCGGAGGCGCGTCCTTCCTGCAGGGCGCGCCGCATCTCCAGCTCGACACGGCCGGCTGCGCGGTCCTCGGGGGTGAAAAAGCGCTCGACACTCTGGCCGAGCATTTCTTCGGCGGTCCAGCCCATGACGTTGACGGCCCCGGTGTTCCACTCGGTGATTTTGCCCAACGGGTCGGTGACGACCATCGCGAAGTCGATCGCGCACTCGAAGATCGCCCGCACACGCGCCTCACTGCTGGCCAGTGCTGTGCGGCTCGCGGCCAGTTGCGCGGCGATATCGGGCGGGGCACCGACACCGGCTGCTCCCGAGCCGGTGTCGAGTGCCTGGCGCAGACGCATGACCTCTGCCTCCAGCGCCTCACGGGTAAGAAGTTTCAAAGTGTCCACTGCTCATGCCTTATTGAGGTCAGGGTCTGGGTTCATTCAACGTTCTGCGAACGAGTACGGATCACCCATTGACACGGCGCCTCATGGTTAAGTTGCACCCGTGAAGTCGCGCGTCGGCTGACCTCAGAGCGACTGCCCGTTGTCGAGCCTGTCGAGCAAGGCCTGGCCGCGTTGCCAGAGTGCCTGTTGTTTGGCTGACGGCATGCGATCGAGGTTTTTGTAGAGCATGGCCATGCGCTGATTGCTGCGCAGCCTGTCGCCGTGGCGCATCAGGAAATGCCAGTACAGGGCATTGAACGGACAGGCGTTGTCGGCGGTGCTTTCGCTCACCTTGTACGCGCAATTGGCGCAGTAGTCGGACATCCGCTTGATGTATTGGCCGCTGGCGCAGTAAGGCTTGGAACCGAGGTAGCCGCCATCGGCGTGCATGACCATGCCCAGGGTATTGGGCAATTCGACCCAGTCGAACGCGTCCATGTAGATCGCCAGGTACCACTCGCAGATCTGGCTCGGAACGATGCCGGCCAGCAAGGCAAAATTGCCGGTGACCATCAGCCGCTGAATGTGATGGGCATAGGCATGTTTCAGGCTTTGCCCGATGGCCTGGCGCATGCAGTTCATTTGCGTGTCGCCGGTCCAGTAGAACTCGGGCAATGGCCGGCTGTTGCCGAAGACGTTGCCCGCGGCGTAATCGGGCATTTTCAGCCAGTACACACCGCGCACGTATTCGCGCCAGCCAATCAGTTGGCGGATAAAGCCTTCGGCGGCATTCAGGGCCACGCGGCCTGACCAATAAGCTGCCTCGACGTCGCTGCACACCTGGCGCACATCGAGCAGTCCGATATTCAGCGCAGCACTGATGCGAGCATGGAACAGAAACGGTTCGTCGCTGGCCATCGCATCCTGATAGTCACCGAAACCGGCCAGCCCGAAATCGAGAAAATACTCCCACAACGCCTGGGCATCGGCGTGGGTCACCGGGTAGTTGAAGTCTTCCAGAGAGCCGTAGTGACCGGTGAAACGTGCTTTCACCAGTGCGCACACTTGCTCGGTGATGGCGTCCGCCGAGAAGCTGAGGGGGTAGGGCGGCTTGACCTGTTTGGGCAGTGATTTACGGTTGTCCGCGTCGAAGTTCCAGGCTCCGCCGACCGGCGTGCCATCGCCATTGAGCAACAGCCCGCTTTTACGGCGCATCTCGCGGTAGAAATACTCCATGCGCAACTGTTTTTTTCCGGCAGCCCACGCCGAGAATTCGCCGCGAGTGCAGAGAAAACGCCGGTCGCTGTGCCAATGGATCGGCACGCCACAGTCTTTGAGGGATTGCTCCAGACGCCAGTCGCCGGTTTCGGTCAGGTGCACTTCATCCGCGTTCAGGCGCGCCTGCCAGCGCTGCAATTCGCCCGGCACGCTGCCGCTGTTTTGCGCGTCGTCGAGAGTGACGTACTGCACGCGAAAGCCCTGGTTGGCCAACGCCTGCGCGAAGTGGCGCATGGCACTGAACACCAGGACAATTTTCTGTGGGTGATGGGGGACGTGGCTGGCTTCCTCCATCACCTCGACCAGCAGAACGGTATCGCGTTCGCGATCGAGCCCCTGCAACGAGGCGAGATCGAACGATAACTGGTCGCCGAGGACCAGGCACAGCCGGTGGATTGCTTTCATTCGAACGGATTCAGCCTGTTGAGCGGCGATAAAGTTGCCAGCAGTCGATAAAACCTCTGCTCAGATAGTTGTACGAAATTATGTGTTTGTATAGGTTTTTCTGATTAACCGGGATAAACCGGGTAATCGACGTAACCTTGCGCATCGCCGCCATAGACCGTGGCCGGGTTCAGCGCATTGAGTGGCCAGCCATTGGCGATTCGCGCAGGCAGGTCCGGATTGGCCATGAACGGCCGACCGAAGGCCACCAGGTCAGCGAGGCCGGAATCGAGCAACTGCGCCCCGGACTCGGGGGTGTAGCGCCCGGCGTAAATGATTGCGCCGCTGAACGTTTCGCGCACCGCCCGGCGGAAGGTTTCCGGCATGGCCGGGGCATTGTCCCAATCGGCTTCTGCAATGGACAAGTAGGCGATGCCGACGTCTTCGAGCACTTTGATCGCTTCGATATAGGTGCGGTGCGGATCGTCCTCGACCATGCCCAGGTAGGTGCGCGCCTCATCGGTGGTGGTGAACAGCGGGGCGAAACGCACGCCGACTTTTTCCTTGCCGATGCATTCGGCGACTCCCGCCACCACCTCGCGCAGAAAACGCAGGCGATTGTGCAGCGAGCCGCCGTACTGATCGGTGCGCAGGTTGCTGTGGGCGGAAATGAACTGGTTGACCAGATAACCATTGGCGCAGTGCAGTTCGATGCCGTCGAAACCGGCGTCGATCGCATTGCGCGCCGCCTGGATATACAGCTGAACCAGTTCCTGAACTTCGTCAGTGCTCAGTGCCCGAGGTGCGGAGGGCGGCACCAGTTCGCCACGGCCAGGCGCCGTTTCGATGAACACACTGACCCGGTCGGTGGCCACGGCAGACGCCGACACCGGTGCCGCCCCGTCAGGCTGCAGCGCGGTGTGCGAGACGCGACCGACGTGCCAGAGCTGGGCGAAGATCACGCCGTCGACGGCATGCACGGCCTCGGTGACTGCGCGCCATCCGGCGATCTGCTCGGCACTGTGGATGCCGGGCGTCCACGCATAACCCTGGCCACGCGGCTCGATTTGCGTACCTTCGGTCACCAGCAAACCGGCACCGGCGCGCTGCTGGTAATACTCGGCCATCAATGCATTGGCGATGTTGCCCGGTTGGCTGCTGCGCTGGCGGGTGAGGGGGGGCAGGACAATGCGGTTTTTCAGAGTGTGCAGGCCCAATTTGGCGGGCGTGAAGTAAGCGTGGTGGTTCATGGGTTACCTTTCAAGGGTTTATTAGACCAGTCAACTATTGGTCGAGCGTAAAAAAAACGCCGTGCATCACGCGCACGGCGTCTGGATCGGTCAGTCATCAGCCGAGCATGTTCAACAGCTTCTCGGCGACGGCAGCGGAGCTGGCAGGGTTCTGACCGGTCACGAGTTGGCCGTCAGCCACCACGTGTACCTGCCAGTCGGCGACCTTGGAATAGTGGCCGCCCAGACGCTGGAATTCGTCTTCGATCAGGAACGGCACGACCTCGGTCAGGCCCACCGCGGCCTCTTCGGAATTAGTGAAACCGGTGACTTCGCGGCCCTGAACCAGCGGCTTGCCATCTGCCTTGACCACGTGACGCAGCACGCCCGGCGCATGGCAGACAAAACCGTGAGGCTTGTTGCTGCGGTCGAAGGCTTCGATCAGGGCGATCGACTGCTTGTCCTCGGCCAGATCCCACAGCGGGCCG
>NZ_QAIU01000566.1:1229-5127 GCF_003061205.1 Pseudomonas sp. HMWF006 | reverse complement strand
GAACACGGCATCGAAATCGTCGGCGCGTACATCGGCCAGACGGCCAGTGTTGGCGAGGGCCTGCTGTGCCGCCGGATCGTTGCGGAAACGGTCGGTTTCGGCGGTCTGGGCGTCGGGCTCATCGCTTTTCGGATCGAGCGGTGGCTGGCCACCGGCCGGAGAAACCAGAGTGACATCGGCGCCGGCGTCCTTGAAGGCGTAGTACGGGGCGGCGAACTCTTCCAGCCAGAAGCCGGTTTTCTTGCCAGTGTTGCCGAGTTGATCGTGCGAAGTCAGAACCATCAAGATTTTCATAGAGCACCCTGGGGTTGATCGGGTAGCGCCGCTGCGCAACGGATTTGCGCAGCGGCGACACCGGGAAATGAGTTGTCGGAGCGCAGCATAGATTCCAATTAGACCAGTCGTCTAGTAATTTTTTCTACGCAGGCTTTTCAATGACAGGTGTGGCAAACTCCCGTTCCATCGAATTAAACGACTGGTCTATTGTTTGGTACTGCACGCCCCATGAAACCGACCTACGATGACACCCGCCAACATTTGCTCGACACCGGCCACCGAATGATGGCCGAGAAAGGCTTCACCAGTGTCGGCCTCAACGAAATCCTGCAAACCGCCGGCGTGCCGAAAGGCTCGTTCTATCACTACTTCAAATCCAAGGAGTTGTACGGCCAGGCGTTGCTTGAGGATTACTTCGTCGACTATCTCGCCGACATGGAGCGACGCCTGACGCTGCCCGGCCTCAACGCCTACGAGCGGCTGATGGATTACTGGCAGGGCTGGCAGAACCGTTGCACCCTGGAAGGGCATGGCGACGAATGTCTGGTGGTGAAACTCAGTGCCGAGGTCGCCGACTTGTCCGAATCCATGCGCCTCACCTTGCGTGACGGCGCCGAACGCGTGGTCGCACGCATTGCCCTGTGCATCGAGCAGGGCCAGGCCGACCACTGCCTCCCCGAGGGCGACGCCCGGCATTTGGCCGAGACCCTGTATCAGCTGTGGCTGGGGGCGAGCCTGCTGAACAAATTGCAGCGCACCGGGCAATCGCTGAAGACGTCGATGGCGACCACGCAAACATTGCTCAGCGTTTGACGCTTGCAGGGGCGTGAGCCTTGCCTCGTTACGCGTGAGCGCGAACATGAGGTTGCGCTTGCGCGTCTCTGCAGCTGATGCGGCGAGCCACAGAATTCCAGACCTGTGTCGGTCAGTCCCGAGCGTCCGTCAGGTGCCGGACCTTCAGGTCAGCAGTTCGCTGATCCATCGCGTCTGGCGGTTCAGTTCCTGCACCCTGCCTTCAGGCAATGTTTGCCGGGCCTGGCTGAGTTGGCTCAACGTCTTCTGCTTGTGCCGCAGCTTGTGTCGCCACTTGCTCAGGAACGCCGGGCTGCGTGCCTGCAGGTGCAAGGGACCGAAGTACAGCTCTTTGGCGCTGTAGCTCACCGCATCGGCACGTTCGGCGACGATGATTTCGTAGTCGAAGCGGTTCTCGCGCAGCACTTCTTCACTGTGGATCCGGTAGCCGTTGTCCATCAACCATTGGCGCAAGGGCTGCTCGCCGCCGTTGGGTTGCAGGATCAGCCGTTCCTTGCCGCTCAAATGAGTTTTGCCGCGGTCGAGAATGTCGCGGATGGTTTCGCCACCCATGCCGCACAGGCTGACGGCGGTAATCGCGTCTGCAGGCGTGATCGCCGCCAGACCATTGGCCAGGCGTACGCTGATGCGCTGGTGCAGATCGTTGTCGCGCACGGTGCGTTGCGCTGCCTGGAAAGGTGTCGTGGCGACTTCGCCCGCCACGGCGTACGCGATTGCTCCGCGCCGCAGCAACGCCACCGGCAGATAGCCGTGGTCCGAGCCGATATCGGCCAGGTGCGCACCGGCCGGAATGTGTGCGGCCACGCGCTCAAGGCGCATGGACAATGTCTGTTCGTTCAACGGCAACCCCTGTTTACCACGCGCCTGCTGCTGGCTGGCAGGCAAAGGGGTGCGACTCTGGCGAGCAACGCCGAGGCTGTCAAATCCTGCCGACAGAATTGAAGAGCCCCCGACAGCATGGTCGGGGGCTCACACGTCAGCCCGCCAGGGTGGCGTTGTCGATCACGAAGCGATATTTCACATCGCCCTGGAGCATGCGCTCGTAGGCGTCATTGATCTGATCGGCGCGAATCAGTTCGATGTCGGAGACGATGCCGTGTTCGGCACAGAAATCCAGCATCTCCTGGGTTTCAGGAATGCCGCCGATCATCGAACCGGCGATCGTGCGGCGCTTCATGATCAGGTTGAACACGTTCGGCGACGGGTGTGGCGAGGCAGGCGCGCCGACCAGCGTCAACGCACCATCGCGCTTGAGCAGGACGAGGAAGGCGTCGAGATCGTGCGGCGCGGCGACGGTATTGAGGATGAAGTCGAAGCTCTTGGTGTGGGCAGCCATTTCCTCGGCATTACGCGACACCACCATCTCATCGGCACCCAGCTGCCTGGCCGCTTCGCGCTTGGATTCGGAGGTGGTGAAGGCAACCACGTGCGCGCCCATTGCATGAGCCAGTTTGATGCCCATGTGGCCGAGGCCGCCAATGCCGACCACCCCCACTTTCTTGCCTGGCCCGACATTCCAGTGACGCAGCGGCGAGTAAGTGGTGATGCCCGCACACAGCAGCGGTGCGACGGCCGCCAGTTGCGCTTGCGGATGTCGAATGCGCAACACGTAGCGCTCGTGCACGACGATGTTCTGTGAGTAGCCGCCGAGCGTCCAGCCCGGCGCGTCCGGCGTCGGGAAGTTGTAGGTGCCGATCATGCCGTCGCAGTAGTTTTCCAGACCGCTTTCGCAGTCATCGCAGTGCTTGCAGCTGTCGACGATGCAGCCGACGCCGACCAGATCGCCGACCTTGAAATCCGCGACATGCGCACCGACAGCGGCAACCCGCCCGACGATTTCATGCCCCGGTACACAGGGAAACTGCGTGCCGGCCCACTCGGCGCGCACCTGATGCAGGTCCGAGTGGCAGATGCCGCAGAACGCGATGTCGATCTGCACATCATGGGCTGCAGGCGCGCGGCGGTTGATCTGCATCGGCTCAAGAGGTTTGTCGCCCGCATGGGCGCCGTAGGCTTGTACAAGCATGGGAACATCCTCGATCGGTTGGTCGTATCGGCATTCTTCACGTTCTGGTCGACCGGGCAGTAGTGCATTCCTGTGTAATCCTTGCCTGATCCTGTGCGTGTTTGTGACGTTGCACTGACAGACGATCGCGGTGTTTGCAGGTAACCTGCCGGTTCACTGACTAAAACAAAAGCAAAGCAGGAGTCACTGATGCAACCAATCCGTCTCGGTCTGGTGGGCTACGGCAAGATTGCCCAGGATCAGCACGTCCCGGCGATCAACGCCAACCCCGGATTCCAGCTGGTGTCTGTCGCCACGCAGGGCCAGCCGTGCCCTGGTGTGGAGAATTTTCATACCTTGAGCGAGTTGCTGGAACACGGCCCGCAGGTCGATGCCATCGCGTTCTGCACCCCGCCCCAAGGGCGCTTCGCGCTGGTGCAACAGGCGCTCGCCGCCGGCAAACATGTACTGGTGGAAAAGCCGCCCTGCGCCACGTTGGGCGAGGCCCTGGCGCTGGTCGATCAAGCTGCGGCGAAGGGCGTCAGTGCCTTGTTCGCCTGGCATTCGCGCTATGCGCCCGGCATTGAAGCGGCCCGCGACTGGCTGGCCTCGCGCACCCTGCAAAGCGTGCAGATCGACTGGAAGGAAGACGTGCGCAAGTGGCATCCCGGCCAGACGTGGATCTGGCAACCCGGCGGCCTCGGCGTATTCGATCCGGGCATCAATGCCCTGTCGATCGTGACGCACTTGTTGCCGCACCCATTGTTCGTTGAATCTGCCGAGTTGCGGGTGCCGGACAACTGC
>NZ_QAIU01000566.1:0-1219 GCF_003061205.1 Pseudomonas sp. HMWF006 | reverse complement strand
TGCGGGTGCCGGACAACTGCCAGTCGCCGCTTGCCGCGTCGATCAAAATGGCAGACGCACGGCAGCTCGACGTGCGCGCGGAATTCGATTTCGACCACGGTCACGATGAGTTGTGGAGCATCGAGATTCGCTGTGCCGAAGGCGTTCTGCGCCTGGACAACGGTGGCGCACTGTTGAGCATCGACGGCGTGCGCGAGACCGTGTCGGAAGAGGGGGAGTATGCGGCGGTGTATCGGCATTTCCAGCAGTTGATTGCTGATAAGGCCAGTGATGTGGATGTGCAGCCATTGCGGCTGGTGGCGGACAGTTTCTTTGTGGGGAGTCGGGTGGCGGTCGAGGCGTTTTACGACGCCTGAAGTCAGCGCCGTCAATCGAAAGCCTGCCCTCGGGCAGGCTTTCGTGTTTCCGGGCGCTAGAACTTGATTTTCGTTGCCGGTCCCAGGGATCCCCCCTTGCGTTCGAAAAAGTTTACGTCGACCCCTTTAAGACTGCTTTCCAGCCTGGCGAAGTTATCGTCGGAGTACACATCCGAGAGCAAACGCGTGACATAGTTGCCGCCCGGTATCCCGGTAAGCTGGGTGTTGAAGGCGAATTCGGTTTTACTCATGTGCGGGTACGGCCAGAAGAACGACGATGAAACCACGCTGTGGACACTGAAGCTCGGGTCGCTGTCCAGGGTCAGCTTGCTGACGAAAGAGCAATGCACGTCGCCGGAAACGAAGATCACCTTGCTGATCTTATTGTTGCGGATGTGTTCGATGATCAAGCGACGCTGTTCGGCAAACGCGCCCCATTTATCGCCGGCATCATTCAACAGATCAGGAAACAACGGGACAGAAGTCACGACGAACTTCACCAATTGGCTACCGTTGCCCAGCCAGTCCAGGAGCGCCTTGAGTTGCGTCTCGCTGACCATGGTTGGAGGCGTTGCGGACAAGTCTCGCTCTGTGCGTGAGTCCATGACGAACCACTCCGAGCAGCCGTCGACGAAGCTGTACCAGAAGTGTGAAAGGGTGCCTTCGATCCGGCCCGCGCCGTCCGCGCTAAAGAGCGGGCTGTGGCTGCTCTGGTAGATTTGATAGGCGTGGATGGCATGGGGATAGAGCGTCACGCGATCCTGCTTGTCGGCATTGGCTGGCCAGTTATCTTCGATTTCATGGTCGTCCAGAATCATGTACGTCGGCACGCGAGCCATCAATTGCTGGATGTAGGTCTGTGA
>NZ_QAIU01000565.1:5744-8407 GCF_003061205.1 Pseudomonas sp. HMWF006 | reverse complement strand
TAAAGGCGTTGGCCTCGTGGCCGAAGATCTCGCTTTCGAAGAGGTTCTCCGGCAGGCCGCCGCAGTTCAGTGCGACGAACTGCTTGCTGTGGCGGCGGCTGAAGTCGTGCAGGCAGCGGGCGACCAGTTCCTTGCCGGTACCGGTTTCGCCTTCGATCAAGACGTTGGCCGATGTGTCGGCGACGTTGGCGATCAGTTCGCGCAGGTTCTGCATCGCCGGCGAGCGGCCGATGATCCGGCCTTCGAGCGAATCGCGTTCGGCCAGTTGCCGACGCAGCGACGACACTTCCCGCGCCAGGCTGCGTTGCTCCAGGGCGCGCCGCGCCACATCGACCAGGCGCTCCGGCGAGAACGGCTTCTCCATGAAGTCATAGGCGCCTTTCTGCATCGCACCGACCGCCATGGAGATGTCGCCGTGACCGGTGATCAGCACCACTGGCAGGCTGCGATCACGTTGTTTCAGGCGGGTCAGCAACTCCAGGCCGTCGATACCCGGCAAGCGGATATCGCTGATGACGATGCCGGCAAAATTGTCGCCGACCTGCTCCAGTGCTTCTTCGGCGCTGCCCACACCAATGCAGGGAATGTCTTCGAGGGTCAGCGCCTGTTGGCAACCGAGCAGGACATGGGGGTCGTCTTCGACGATCAGCACACTAAGGTCGTGGTTCATATTGGCTCGGCAGGAGTAGGGCTTACCAACGGTAAACTGAGGACGAAGGTGGTGCCACCGCTGGCCGGGTGTTCGACACCCAGATGCCCGCCGGTGGCGGCCGCGAGGCTGGCGGACAGGGTCAGGCCGAGGCCCAGGCCTTGTTCACCGGGTTTGGTGGTGAAGAACGGTTCGAACAGATGCTTGCGTGCTTCGGCGTCGATGCCATGACCGTTGTCGCGCACGCGCAGGCGATATTTACCGTTGAACTCTTCACCTTCCAGCCACAGCTGCGGCAGCGGTTGCGCCTGCATGGCATCGAGGGCGTTGCCGATCAGATTGACCAGAATCTGTTCGAGGCGAGTCTGGTCGATCAGCAATTGCACGTCGGCGAATTGCCGGTGCAGCACCAGCGCCGAGTGTTCCACCCGCGCGCCGAGCAATTGCAACGCCGCCTCCACCGCTTTGCCGAGGCTGGCCTGACCGTGGCTGTCGCCGCGACGGGCGAACGAGCGCAGGCTTGCGGTGATGCGGCCCATGCGGTCGATCAGGTCGTTGATGGTCTTGAGGTTGGTGCTGGCGACATCGAGCTGACCGCGCTCGAGAAACCGTACGGTATTGCCCGAGAGGGTGCGCATCGCCGCCAGCGGCTGATTCAGTTCGTGGGCGATGCTGGTGGACATCTGGCCGATGGCCGCAAGTTTGCCGGCCTGCACCAGTTCATCCTGGGCACGGCGCAAGGTTTCTTCTGCCTGACGGCGTTCGCGGATCTGGCTCTTGAGGCGCTCGTTGCTGGCGCGCAAGTCCGAGGTACGTTCGGTAATCCGACGCTCCAGCTGATTGTTGGCTTCCTGCAAGGCTTCGCGGGCGGCGAGCCGGGTGGCGATGACTTTGCGCCGCTCGTTCCAGGCGATCAGCAGGAACGCCACCAAGGCAAAGGCGACCGCGACCAGAATGCCTTGGTTGATCGCTTCGCGACGCAAATCCTGCAAAGGTGTGAGCAAGGTGAAATTCCAGGGCGTGTCACTCAACGGGCGGGTCTGCGCCAGATAGCTGATGTCATCCTCGCCAGACGGCACTTCGCTGTTGGCGGGGAAGGTGAGTTTTTCCACGCCTTCGGACAGGGTTTCGCGAGCCAAAGGTTGCAGTTCGTTGAGCGGGTACCAGTAGTACTGCAGGCTTCGGGCAAGTTTTTCCTTGGTGTCTTCACTCAAGGGAATGACAGCTTTCAGACGTCGGGCCGGATCACTGGAAAGAATGATGATGCCGTTTTCATCGCTGACGAAGGCTTCCAGACGCGCGCGCTGCCAACGTTCTTCCATGGCTTCCAGCCGCACTTTGACCACGGCGACGCCGATGATCTTGCCATGCTCTTCGAGACCGTGAGCGAGGTAATAACCGGGCTCGCCATTGGTGCTGCCGATGCCGTAGAAGCGGCCAGGTTCGCCGCGTACGGCTTTCTGGAAATAGGCGCGGAAGGACAGGTCTTCACCCAGATAGCTGTCGACATCGCGCCAGTTGCTGGTGGCCATCACGCGGCCGGTGGTGTCCATGACGTAGATGGCCCGACTGCGGCTGCGCCGGTTCAGACCTTCAAGATAAGCATTGACCGTTTGCCGGTGTTCCGGGGTCGGGTCGGCCAGCAGTTGCGGGACACTGGTTTCCAGTTCCAGCAGGCTGGGCAGGTAGGTGTATTTGCTGATCTCGCTTTCGACTGCGCGGGCGTGCAGTTCCAGCTGACGCTGGCCGTTCTCGCCAAGGCTGCGGATGCCGAAATGTTCGCTGGTCCAGAAGCCGGCAAAACCCAATCCGATCATCAGGGCGATGATCAACGGCGGCAGGAACAAATGACGGATCAGGCGAGGTTTCACGGCAAGTGATGGCGGCGCGGCGCGATAGAGAGTGGGGTCGCATTTCATCACAGATGCCTTGGGTCAACCAGCATGGCTAACAGCATGCTGGTTTGTTCGAGCGCGGAACTTGTGGCGAGGGGATTTATCCCCGATCGGCTGCG
>NZ_QAIU01000565.1:0-5734 GCF_003061205.1 Pseudomonas sp. HMWF006 | reverse complement strand
ATAAATCCCCTCGCCACAAAGCTCCCTCGCCACAGAGTTCGGTGTGTTGCTTTTAGTGCTGCAGGATTTTCTCGAGGAAATGCTGCGCACGTTCGGAGCGGGCGCTGATGTCGCCGAAGAATTCCTCTTTCGGGCAGTCTTCGATGATCTTGCCGGCGTCCATGAAAATCACCCGGTCGGCCACTTTACGGGCGAAGCCCATTTCGTGGGTCACGCACATCATGGTCATGCCTTCCTGGGCCAGTTGCACCATCACGTCGAGTACTTCGTTGACCATTTCCGGGTCGAGCGCCGAGGTCGGTTCGTCGAACAGCATGACGATCGGGTCCATCGCCAGCGCACGGGCAATCGCCACGCGCTGTTGCTGACCGCCGGACAGTTGCCCCGGATGCTTGTGGGCGTGGGCCGACAGACCGACGCGCTCGAGCAGTTGCAGACCTTTCTTGGTCGCCTCTTCCTTGCTGCGGCCCAACACCTTGATCTGCGCGATGGTCAGGTTTTCGGTGATGGTCAGGTGCGGGAACAGTTCGAAATGCTGGAACACCATGCCCACGCGTGAGCGCAGTTTTGGCAGGTTGGTCTTCGGGTCGGCAATCGAGGTGCCGTCGACGACGATGTCGCCTTTCTGGAACGGCTCCAGGGCGTTGACGCATTTGATCAGGGTCGATTTGCCGGAACCCGACGGGCCGCAGACCACGATCACTTCGCCTTTTTTGACCTCGGTGCTGCAATCAGTCAGCACCTGGAAGTCGCCATACCACTTGTTGATGTTTTTGATAGAGATCATACGGCGAACCTTTTTTGCAGACGCTTGACCAGCAGCGAGGCGGAAAAGCTGATGATGAAGTAGACGACACCGGCGAAGATCAGGAACTCGTTGGAACGACCGATGATGTCGCCGCTGGAGCGGGCGGAGTTGAGGAAGTCCACCAGACCCACGGTGTACACCAGCGAGGTGTCCTGGAACAGGATGATCGACTGTTGCAGCAGCAACGGGGTCATCTTGCGGAACGCCTGGGGCAGGATGATCAGACGCATGGTCTGGCCATAGGTCATGCCCATCGCCTGGGCGGCGGCCATCTGGCCTTTGGGGATCGACTGCACGCCGGCCCGGACGATTTCGCAGAAGTACGCGGCTTCGAACATCATGAAGGCCACGACGCAGGAGGTGAACGCGCCGATCGGGGTGTCTTCACCGGTGATCCAGCGCAGCACGAACGGCACCGCCAGGTAGAACCAGGTGATCACCAGCAGCAGCGGGATCGAACGGAAGTAGTTCACATAAGCGCCGGCCACGCGCGACAGCAGTTTGCTGGACGACAGGCGCATCAGGGCGAGGATGGTCCCCAGCACGATGCCACCGATCACGCCCATGACCATCAACTGCAGGGTCATGACCATGCCGTTCCACAGGCCCGGGATCGCGGGGATGATGCCGCTGAAATCGAAGTCCATTATTTACCCCCCACGGAGATCAGGCCAGGCACCGCGACTTTCTTCTCGACCATGCGCATCAGCAACATCAGGCTCATGTTCAGGGTGAAGTAGATCAGCGTGGCCAGGGTGAAGGCTTCAAACAGGTTGGCCGAGAATTCGGCGGTCTGTTTGGTTTGCGCCAGCAATTCCATCAGGCCGATCAAGGACGCCACGGAGGAGTTCTTGAACACGTTGAGGAATTCCGAGGTGAGCGGCGGAATGATGATCCGGTAGGCCTGGGGCAGCAGCACGTTCCAGTAGATCTGCGGCAGCTTGAAACCCATGGCGCGGGCGGCGGATTCCTGGCCGCGTGGCAGCGCCTGGATGCCGGTACGCACTTGCTCGCAGACACGGGCTGCAGTGAACAGGCCCAGGCACACGACAACGCTCAGGTAGGCCGAGGTGGTCGGGTTCAAATCCTGTTTGTACCAGTCCTGCAGGTTCTGCGGCAGCAGGTCAGGTACCAGGAAGTACCAGATGAACAGCTGAACCAGCAGCGGCACGTTGCGAAACAGTTCGACGTAGCAGGTCGCGATGCCCGATACGATGCGGTTCGGCACCGTGCGCATGACCCCCAGAATGGAGCCCAGCAGCAAGGCGATGATCCATGCCACGATGGCGATGGCAATGGTCCAGCCCAAACCGGTGACATACCAGTCGAGATACGTCTCGCTGCCAACGCCGGTGGACTTGAAGAACACGCCCCAGTCCCAGTTGTAATTCATTAGGGTCTCCCCTCGAGATCGATCGATGTACAAGCACCCGCTTGGGGAAGGTCCTTTCCCGTCCGACGGTGAACGTCGGACACACGCGATCGGCTCGGAAACCGCCAGGTCGAGTGTTCCACAGTAAAGCCAGCAGGTAGTAACAGACGCCTGAGGGAAGGTGGCTCCCTCAGGCGATAAGGTTAGTCAGGTATCAGATTTTTACGTCAGGCGCCGGCTTGTCGCTCGGGTTGGCGATCAGATCTTTTACCTTGTCGCTCATCGGGAAGTTGAGGTTCAGGCCTTTTGGCGGGATCGGGCTTTCAAACCACTTGCTGTAGATCTTGTTGATCTCGCCGGATTTGTACAGGCCAACGATGGCGGCATCGACAGCCTTCTTGAAGGCCGGGTCGTCTTTACGAACCATGCACGCGTAGGCTTCGAAGGACTGTGGCGTACCGGTGATGATCCAGTCGGCCGGCTTCTTGGCCTTGGCTTCTTCGCCGGCCAGCAGGGCATCGTCCATCATGAAGGCTACGGCGCGGCCGCTTTCCAGCATGTTGAAGGACTCGCCGTGGTCTTTGGCGGAGATGATGTTCATGCCCATCTGCTTGTCGGCGTTCATCGCTTTGATGATGCGCTCGGACGTGGTGCCGGCGGTGGTCACGACGTTTTTGCCTTTCAGGTCGGCAAAGTCAGCGTAGGACGGCTTGCCATCCTTGTCTTTCTTGACCAGCAGACGGGTGCCGATTTCGAAGATGTTGACGGTAAAGTCGACTTGCTGGGCGCGTTCGGTGTTGTTGGTGGTGGAGCCGCACTCGATATCCGCGGTGCCGTTCTGGATCAGCGGGATACGGGTTTGCGAGGTCACCAGGTTGTACTTGACCTGCAGGTCTGGCTTGTTCAGGTCTTTTTTCAGGGCTTCAACGATGGCCACTTGAATGTCGTGGGAGTAGCCCACGGGTTTGCCGGAAGCGTCCGCGATGTAGGAAAACGGAATGGAGCTGTCACGGTGAGCGAGCGTGATGGTGCCCGAATCGTTGATTTTCTTCAGGGTGCCGGTGAGTTCGGCGGCGAAAACTGGTGTGCTGATCAGAGCGGCAGCAATGGCTGCGCCCAGGATATGGGGAACGATGCGCATCAAATTTTCCTCGAATTGTTTTTTTTATGGAGCCAGTTCGTCGGCCCTTTTGTGCTTCGAATGCCTGACGGCTCCTGAAGTGTTGGCACTGCAGGCATTCGTCGAGAGAGTGTAGAGCATGAGTCGTGCCAGACCAGTCGTCGATGGTTAACTGGTTGTTTTATAACGTTATTAAACTTTTGTGGCGGTGTTTTTCAGCGTATCTGATCCGGTTTACCGAATCGACCGTAAAGTCGCGTTCGGAAAACCGAACGCTTTGCCTCAGCGCCAGACCGGGAGCCAGCCAAACACGAACAACAGGTGCGAGACCGCGCAGAGAGCCCCGAACAACAGCACCAGGCCAATCATCGGTGTACCGCCCCACACCCGATAGCGCGGGCTGCCGAAGCGTTTGCGCGAAGCCCGCGCCAACAGGGCAGGGGTGATCACCGCCCATAACGTCGCCGCCAGCCCGGCGAAACCGATGGCATGGATAAAACCTTCCGGCCAGAGCACTCCGCAGAGCATTGGCGGAGCAAAGGTCACGGTGGCGGTCTTGAAGCGCCCGGCGGGGCTGTCGTCGAAGCCGAGCACATCGGCCAGGTAATCGAACAACCCCAGGGTCACCCCGAGAAACGAACAGGCCACGGCGAAGTTGGAGAAAAACGTCAGCAACAGGTCGATGTTGGCGCTGTTGAGCCGCGACCCCAAGGCGCCAATCAATACATCAATGTTGCCGCCGTGCTGGGCGATGTCCTTGAACGCGTCCCGGGGAATATTGCCCATGCTGCACAACATCCACACCAGATACAGACCCAGTGCGAGCAAGGTGCCGCTGACCAGACAGGCGCGGATCCGCTGTGGGTCCTTGCCGTAATGCTTCATCAGGCTGGGCACGTTGCCGTGAAAGCCGAACGAGGTCAGGCAGAAGGGCAGGGTCACCAGCAAGTAGGGCCAATAGTGGTTGTCGCCGTGGTCGAGGTTGAGCAGCGTGGCGCTTTGCACATGCCCGAGCAAACCACCGAACGTCAGGAAGAACGCGAGGATTTTGGCGCCGAACACCAGCGTGGTCATCCGGCTCACCGCCGTGGTACTGAGCCAGACGATAAACGCCACCAGCAGGGTGAACCCCAGGCCGCCGGCCCGTGACGACAGCGTCCAGCCCAGCGATTGCGCGGTGTGATGAATCACCGAACCGCTGGCGGAAATATAGGCGTAGGTCAGGGTGTAGAGCACAAACACGATGCTCAAGCCGTTCAAACGGCTCCAGCCACGCCCGAGCAGATCGCGGGTGATGGTGGAAAAGCTCGCGCCTTCGCGGTAGTTGAGATTGGCCTCGAGGATCATCAGGCCCGAGTGCAAGGTGCAGAACCAGGCCAGCAACAGCACGGCGACCGAGCCGTAGAACCACAGCCCGGACATGACCACCGGCAAGGAGAACATGCCCGCACCGACGATGGTGCCGCCAATGATCATGGCGCCACCGATGATCGACGGCGAGCGTTCGACAGCAGGAACGGAAGAGATTGAGGTGACGCGCATGGCAAGGCCCGCAATTTGAATTGTTATATGGCAGTGGTTGACACGGTTGCTGTGGGAGCGGGCTTGCCCGCGATGGCGCTCGGTCTGTCAACAGTGATGTTGAAGCCGCTGGCCTCTTCGCGGGCAAGCCCGCTCCCACAGGGTTCTGTGCAGGATGGTTATTCAGCGGATGTCGAGCAGGTGCGTCAGATTCCGCACATTCGCCAACAAAAAGCTGTCCTGCCCCGGCAATGCATCGAACGACAACCCCACCGGCAACCCGCCCGCAGCCGCGACCGGAATGCTGATGCTCGGTGCCGCCAGGTTGCTCGCCGGATCGGTATTGCGCACGAAGGCTTCGAAGTTGCTTTCGTCCGAGCAATCGCTGAGCAGCGGCGCGCTGCACGTGACGGTCGGGTAAGCGATCAGATCCAGTCGGTGGTTGCCCAGCAGCGCACGGTATTCCTGCTCCAGACGCAGTTTGCTCATCAACGCCTGCACGTAATCGGTGTAGGAAATCGCCGGACTTTCCAGTTGGGCGTTGAGGATTTTCTTGATCGCCGGATCGCGGATCTGCGCAAGGATATCGAGGAACTGCGCACCACGTCCTTGCCCCATCAGGAACCGCGGGAAGTCGATGAAAAACTCGTAGATCGGCAACGGAAACTGGATGCTTTCGTTGATCTCGCCGATCACGGCGTCGTCGACCAGCACGATGATCGCCCCGCGATCGGCCAGGGTGTCGATCGCCGCTCGGCAATCGCGCTGCACATTGTCGGCGAGGTCGGCCCAGAGAAAGCGCTCGGGGATGCCGATGCGCAACGGTCGGTCTGCGGCCTGTTGCGCGCTGCCGGTCAGGTGCCCGTGAACGAACTGGCAGTCTTCCACGGTGCGGGTCAGCAGGCCCGGAGTG
>NZ_QAIU01000564.1:10006-15774 GCF_003061205.1 Pseudomonas sp. HMWF006 | reverse complement strand
GTCTAGGCGCGCTTGATTGCTTTCGCACAGCTCACGGGACAGATAAAGCCCAAGTCCGGTGCCCTGGCTACTGGTGGTGAAGAACGGTTCGAACAGATGTGCCTGTTGATCGAGCGCGACGCCGGGGCCGTTGTCCCGTACTTCGAGCACCGCCAGCTGGCTGTCGGGGTCGACGAACAGGGCCAGCCAGACCTCGGCCTGTTCGTGCAGCAGGGCGCTGTGGCGCCAGCCGTTGCGCAACAGATTGTCGAGAATTTGCGTGAGCTGGTTGGGGTCCATCAGGGTGGTGAAGTCCCCCGAATTGATCCGTAAGTGAATCTGCTGACGCTCAGTGGCCTGCTCGCGGCTTTCGGCAACGAAGTTTTCCAGCCACGGCTTGAGATCCAGGCGTTGCGGTGCACTCTGCTGGCGGCGGGACAGTTGCAGGACGTTTTCGATGACTCGGTTCATGCGCTGGGAGTGGTCTTGAATAATCTGCGTCAGACGGCGATCTGCACCATCGAGTTCCTCGGATTCCCCCAATAGCTGCGCGGCATGACTGATGGCGCCCAGCGGATTGCGGATTTCGTGGGAGATGCCGGCGGTCAGGCGGCCGAGGGCGGCCAGTTTCAGTTGCTGGGCCTGCTGGGCGATTTGCGCGAGGTCTTCGAGAAACACCAGGGTCTGTGGGTTCGGGCTCTGGTCCAGGGCGATGAAGCTGGCTTGCAGTTCGAGGCCGTTGCCGGGGATTTTCAGGCTTTGCGGGCGCAGGGTCGGGTTGTTCATCCACAATTGCAGGCGATCGACCAGTGCCGGCGAATAGTCGTCGATCAGATGCCCTTGAAGATGGGATTGCGCGAGCAGGATCTGCGCGCTGTGGTTGGCCAGTTGCACCCGGCGCGCTCCGTCGAGCACCAGAATGCCGGTGCGCATGCGTTGCAGGATCAGCGCATTGAGTGCTTCGAGGCCGACCACTTCGCTGGCGCGGCGTTCGGCCAGGGTTTCACTGACCTCCAGACGCCTGATCAATCCTTGCACCAGCAGTGAGGCGGCGAAACACAGCGCACCGAGGGTGCCGGCCTGCAGGTATTCATTGGCGCTCAGGGGATGGCTGAAGCTGAGCAGGAAACTCAGGCCGACAATGCCGAGCGCGCCAATGGCGGCGATCAGCAGGCCGATACGCCGCCGCAGCAAGGTATTGCTGATCGCGATCGAAACGATCAGCAGATTGCCCAAGGCACTGACCACGCCGCCGGCCGCGTAGAACAAAGTGCACAACAACAGCACGTCGACCAGTGCCAGCGTGAACAGCTGAGTCGGGCGCCGGGTGTTTTCAAAGAACACCACCAACAGAATGTTGAGCACCAGATACAGCCAGCTGCCGCCGCGCAGTAGATCGTCGTTGGCCGAGGTCAGCAGGCGGTTGTCCATGTTGCTGGAGATCAACAGCACCAGGGTGATGCCGACGCTTAAACGGTAGAGATGGTAGAGGCGCAGCAGGCGCTGCGCCTGTTTGCTGTGGGCGCTGGCGGCCTCAGCGATCACTGGAGCCCGGGCCTTGCTCGAGGTGAGCCTGGCTGCAATACCACTGTTGTTGAAGGCTCAGCGCACGGTCGCGCGGCAGGTGAACGCCGCAGTGGGCGCAGCGCACCATCGGTGCGGCGTCTTGTTCGCGAGGATCGCGACGGGATGGATTGGACGCGGCGGGTGCCTTGAACTTACGCCACAACCAGAACGCGGCGAAAATCACGGCAATCCAGAACAATAAACGAAGCATGATGAGCGGCTTTTCGACTGATGATCCGGCAGTTTAGCCAAGGACCCGAGACGCGCACAGTCTATTCAAGCGCGCCCATGAAAAAGGGAGATCCGAAGATCTCCCTTTTTCTGTGCATCGGCTGTATTCAGTCGAACAGGCCGAACGTCATGTAGCTGAACCACGAACGGTCGGAACTGCTGGATTCCGGCGCTGGCTCTTCGATCACGTCGCCGTTTTCGTCTTTCGGCTTGAGCTCGTTCGGGATCGCGTCTTTCGCGTCCTGGAACTGTTTCTGCACGTCCTGATTGGCGCGGGTTTCTCCCGGCGGCAGCGGTGGACGCGACTCGATCAGACCCAGAGTGGCCTTGCTCAGGAACGAGCGGTTGTCGGCTTCGGCCACCGATGGCACGAACTGACCATCTTGCAGGCTCGGGTGGTTCGGGTAGTTGAGCTTCAGGGTTTCCAGGCTGCTAGCGGCCAGGTCGTCCAGGTGCAGACGCTGATAGGCCTCAGTCATCACTGCCAGGCCGTCGCCGACCGATGGGGTTTCCTGGAAGTTTTCCACCACGTAACGGCCACGGTTGGCAGCGGCTACATAAGCCTGACGGGTCAGGTAGTAGTCAGCCACGTGGATTTCGTAGGCAGCCAGCAGGTTGCGCAGGTAGATCATGCGCTGCTTGGCGTCCGGCGCGTAGCGGCTGTTCGGGTAGCGGCTGGTCAACTGGGCGAACTCGTTGTACGAGTCGCGAGCGGCGCCCGGGTCACGCTTGGTCATGTCCAGCGGCAGGAAGCGCGCCAGCAGGCCGACGTCCTGGTCGAACGAGGTCAGGCCCTTGAGGTAGTAGGCGTAGTCCACGTTCGGGTGCTGGGGGTGCAAACGGATAAAACGCTCGGCGGCGGACTTGGCAGCTTCCGGCTCGGAGTTTTTATAGTTGGCATAGATCAGTTCAAGCTGTGCCTGGTCGGCGTAGCGACCGAACGGATAGCGCGACTCCAGAGCCTTCAGCTTGGCTGTGGCGCTGGTGTAGCTATTATTGTCCAGGTCGGTCTGAGCCTGCTGATACAGCTCGGCTTCGCTCAGGTTTTCGTCGACGACTTCCTTCGATGAGCAAGCAGCGGTCAATGCGAGGATGGCGATCAGCAGCAGGTGTTTCACTTGCATGGCGGCTTGCGTCCCTATGACGGCCGCTGTCTTGGGCGGGGCCGTCCTGTTATGATGAGCGCCCCGTTGAAAAGCCTCGGGGCAAAAGACGCCGTATTTAACCACAAGCGCGCAGCCGAAACCAAAGGCTGTGCCGACGCCCAGTCAGAGCATGTCCGATAAAATTGAACTTCGCGCAGAGGTGCCGTCCGAATTGGGCGGCCAACGCCTCGATCAAGTCGCCGCCCAACTCTTCGCTGAGCACTCACGCTCGCGCCTTTCCGCCTGGATCAAAGAAGGTCGCCTGACTGTGGACGGGGCGGTCATCCGCCCACGCGACATCGTGCATGGCGGTGCCATCCTTGAACTGACTGCCGAGCAGGAAGCCCAGGGCGAGTGGATCGCCCAGGACATCGAGCTCGACATCGTCTATGAAGACGACGACATTCTGGTGATCAACAAGCCTGCGGGCCTGGTGGTGCACCCGGCTGCCGGTCACGCCGATGGCACCTTGCTCAATGCCTTGCTGCACCACGTGCCGGACATCATCAATGTCCCGCGCGCCGGTATCGTGCATCGTCTGGACAAGGACACCACCGGTCTGATGGTGGTGGCCAAGACCATTCAGGCGCAGACAAAGCTGGTTGCACAATTGCAGAGCCGCAGCGTCAGCCGCATTTACGAGTGCATCGTGATCGGCGTGGTGACGGCGGGTGGCAAGATCAATGCACCGATCGGTCGCCACGGCCAGCAGCGCCAGCGCATGGCAGTGATGGAAGGCGGCAAGCCGGCCGTCAGCCACTATCGCGTGCTGGAGCGTTTCCGTTCCCACACCCATGTGCGGGTAAAACTGGAAACCGGCCGGACCCACCAGATCCGCGTGCACATGTCGCACATCAACTTCCCGTTGGTCGGCGACCCGGCGTACGGCGGTCGTTTCCGCATCCCGCCGGCGGCGAACCCGACCATGGTCGAGTCGCTCAAGCACTTCCCGCGTCAGGCGCTGCATGCGCGCTTTCTCGAACTCGATCATCCGACCACCGGTGAACGCATGAGCTGGGAATCGCCGCTGCCGGAAGACTTCGTCTGGCTGCTGACCCTGCTCAAGCAGGATCGCGAGGCATTCGTCGGATGAACTGGCTGACGCCGGACTGGCCTGCGCCGGCCAGCGTCATGGCCTGTGTCACCACCCGCGAGGGCGGTGTCAGCGAGGCGCCGTTCGACAGCCTCAATCTGGGCGATCATGTCGATGATCGCCCAGAGGCTGTTGCCGAGAATCGTCGGCGTCTGACCGAGCGCTTCTCTATAAAGCCGGCCTGGTTGCAGCAAGTGCACGGAATTGTCGTGGCTCATGCTGATCCAGACGTAGTGGCAACGGCTGACGCCAGTTGGACGCAGACCCCCGGCATTGCCTGTACGGCGATGACCGCGGATTGCCTGCCGGCATTGTTCTGCAACCGTGCCGGCACTCGTGTCGCGGCGGCTCATGCCGGTTGGCGCGGGTTGGCGGCGGGCGTGCTCGAAGCCACTCTCGATCAACTCGACACCGCTCCGGCGGACGTGCTGGTCTGGCTCGGTCCGGCCATCGGCCCGAAAGCGTTTGAAGTCGGCCCGGAAGTGCGGGAAGTTTTCATCAATCAACTGCCCGAAGCGGCATCAGCCTTCGTACCGAGCCACAATGCTGGCAAGTTCATGGCCGACATCTACCTGCTGGCGCGGCTGCGTCTGGCTGAACGGGGTGTCACTGCGGTTTATGGCGGCGATTTCTGCACCGTGACCGATCCACGCTTCTTCTCCTACCGTCGTGCGTCGCGCACGGGGCGCTTCGCCTCCCTGATCTGGCTCACCCGCTAGACTTGTCTGATCTGTATCAACTCTCTGACGCTTGAATCTTCCAGAATCGACCGCATCTACAGTGCTATCTGGCAGGTTTCTTTATTCAGGATGGTTTTTAGGTCCGGCCTGCTCAAAAGGAAGGTGACCCCATGCGTATAGACCGTTTAACCAGCAAATTACAGTTGGCGTTGTCCGACGCCCAATCCCTGGCCGTAGGCCACGATCATCCGGCCATCGAGCCGGCGCACTTGATGCAGGCCATGCTTGAACAGCAGGGCGGTTCGATCAAGCCGCTGCTGATGCAAGTGGGCTTCGACGTTAACAGCCTGCGCAAAGAACTGACCAAAGAGCTCGACCAATTACCGAAAATCCAGAACCCGACCGGCGACGTCAACATGTCGCAGGATCTGGCGCGCCTGCTCAATCAGGCTGATCGCCTGGCTCAGCAGAAGGGCGACCAGTTCATTTCCAGTGAGCTGGTGCTGCTCGCGGCGATGGACGAGAACAGCAAGCTCGGCAAGTTGCTGCTCGGCCAGGGCGTGAGCAAGAAAGCCCTGGAAAACGCGATCAACAACCTGCGTGGCGGTGAAGCGGTCAATGACGCGAACCACGAAGAGTCGCGCCAGGCGCTGGACAAGTACACCGTCGACCTGACCAAGCGCGCCGAAGAGGGCAAGCTCGACCCGGTGATCGGCCGTGACGACGAAATCCGTCGCACCATTCAGGTTCTGCAACGCCGGACCAAGAACAACCCGGTGTTGATCGGCGAGCCTGGCGTAGGTAAAACCGCGATTGCCGAGGGTCTGGCCCAGCGCATCATCAACGGCGAAGTGCCGGACGGCCTCAAGGGCAAGCGTCTGTTGTCGCTGGACATGGGCGCGCTGATTGCCGGCGCCAAGTATCGCGGGGAGTTCGAAGAACGCCTGAAATCGCTGCTCAACGAGCTGTCGAAACAGGAAGGGCAGATCATTCTGTTTATCGACGAACTGCACACCATGGTCGGCGCCGGCAAAGGCGAAGGCTCGATGGATGCCGGCAATATGCTCAAACCTG
>NZ_QAIU01000564.1:2641-9996 GCF_003061205.1 Pseudomonas sp. HMWF006 | reverse complement strand
AGTACCGCCAATATATAGAGAAGGATGCGGCCCTCGAGCGGCGCTTCCAGAAAGTGTTGGTGGACGAGCCGAGTGAAGAAGACACCATCGCGATCCTGCGTGGCCTCAAGGAGCGTTATGAGGTTCACCACAAGGTCGCGATCACCGACGGCGCGATCATCGCGGCGGCCAAGCTCAGCCATCGCTACATCACTGACCGGCAGCTGCCGGACAAGGCCATCGACCTGATCGACGAAGCGGCCAGCCGTATCCGCATGGAAATCGACTCCAAGCCGGAAGTGCTCGATCGTCTTGAGCGGCGCCTGATTCAGTTGAAGGTCGAATCCCAGGCACTGAAGAAAGAAAGCGATGAAGCGGCCATGAAGCGCCTGGAAAAACTTCAGGAAGAAATTGTCCGCCTCGAGCGTGAGTACTCGGACCTGGAAGAAATCTGGAACTCGGAAAAAGCCGAGGTGCAGGGTTCTGCGCAGATTCAGCAGAAGATCGAACAGTCCCGTCAGGAACTGGAAGCCGCGCGCCGCAAAGGCGATCTCAATCGCATGGCCGAGCTGCAATACGGGGTGATCCCGGACCTGGAGCGCAGTCTGCAAATGGTCGACCAGCACGGCAAGAGCGAAAACCAGTTGCTGCGCAGCAAGGTGACCGAAGAGGAAATCGCCGAAGTCGTTTCGAAGTGGACCGGTATTCCGGTATCGAAAATGCTCGAAGGCGAGCGCGACAAGCTGATGAAGATGGAAAGCCTGTTGCACCAACGTGTGATCGGTCAGGACGAAGCCGTGGTGGCGGTGGCCAACGCAGTGCGGCGTTCCCGTGCCGGGTTGTCCGACCCGAATCGTCCGAGCGGCTCGTTCATGTTCCTCGGCCCGACCGGTGTCGGTAAAACCGAGCTGTGCAAGGCACTGGCCGAGTTCCTCTTTGATACTGAAGAGGCGATGGTGCGGATCGACATGTCCGAGTTCATGGAGAAACATTCCGTGGCTCGCCTGATCGGTGCACCACCGGGCTACGTCGGCTACGAGGAGGGCGGTTACCTGACCGAAGCGGTACGGCGCAAGCCTTACTCGGTGATCCTGCTGGACGAGGTCGAGAAGGCGCACCCGGATGTGTTCAACATCTTGCTGCAAGTGCTCGAGGATGGTCGCCTGACCGACAGCCATGGCCGCACGGTGGACTTCCGTAATACCGTGATCGTCATGACGTCGAACCTCGGCTCTGTGCAGATTCAGGAGCTGGTCGGTGATCGCGAGGCGCAGCGTGCTGCGGTGATGGATGCGCTGACGTCGCACTTCCGTCCCGAGTTCATCAACCGGGTCGACGAAGTGGTGATCTTCGAGCCTCTGGCGCGGGATCAGATCGCAGGCATTACCGAGATCCAGCTGGGCCGTCTGCGCAGTCGTCTGGCCGAGCGCGAGCTGAAGCTGGAACTGAGTCCGGAAGCGATGGACAAGCTGATTGCCGTCGGTTACGACCCGGTTTACGGCGCACGTCCTTTGAAACGGGCGATCCAGCGCTGGATCGAAAACCCGCTGGCGCAACTGATCCTCTCGGGTCACTTCATGCCTGGCGAAACCGCGACCGGCACCGTCGAGAACGACGAAATCGTTTTCAACTGAGCCAAAGCGCCAAGGAAAAAAGGAGGGCCCCACATTGTGGGGCCTTTTTTTTCGTTAGGCTGTTGAACTCAAAGGAAAAGGCTTGTAAAGTGCGCCCCGCAGTCAGTCACCGGCAGCGTTTCAATCCTCTGGGTTGAAAACTGAAATAAGTTGCAAATCATTAACTTGAAAGCAATTTAGGGGGTTGACAGAGGTGTTCTAGGTTGTAGAATAGCGCGCCTCAGACACACGAACGCAGCGATGCGAAAACGGTGTCGAGAAGCTTCAGGTTTCACAGTTGTAAATTGAAATATGTAGTTCCGTGATAGCTCAGTCGGTAGAGCAAATGACTGTTAATCATTGGGTCCCAGGTTCGAGTCCTGGTCACGGAGCCAATTTCAAACCGGGGTATAGCGCAGTCCGGTAGCGCGCCTGCTTTGGGAGCAGGATGTCAGGAGTTCGAATCCCCTTACCCCGACCATTTTTGGGTCGTTAGCTCAGTTGGTAGAGCAGTTGGCTTTTAACCAATTGGTCGTAGGTTCGAATCCCACACGACCCACCATTTTTGAAACCAGGTAACACTGGGATCGAATCTTAAGATCAGAGGCCAAAAGCGCTGATCGAAGAAGGCGATCTTTGAAAGGTCGCCTTTTTTTTACCGGGGTATAGCGCAGTCCGGTAGCGCGCCTGCTTTGGGAGCAGGATGTCAGGAGTTCGAATCCCCTTACCCCGACCATATTAAAAATCCTCGTATCGAAAGATACGGGGATTTTTTTTGTCCCTCGAAAAGACAATTCCCTTCAAGTCATCGTACAACTGGCCGATAGCCCGCTAACACGAGGGGACTGCCATGGCTTTCGTCCCTTGAATCTGGCCAATACAAGAATAAGGGCGTTCGTCATGTTGCTTCGTCAGTTGAATATTGCTCCCCGGGCTGCCTTGGGATTCGCCCTGATCGCGGTGTTGGTGGCATTGCTCGGCGTATTTGCGCTGGGGCAGATGTCGAGCATTCGCGACAGTGAGGTCGCGGTAGAAAATCAGTGGCTGCCGAGTATTCGTGGCGGCGACGAGATTCGCGAGATCATGCTGCGCATCCGCACCATCTCGTTGCGCATGGCGTTGGATCAGGACGCGAACAATATCGCCACCTACCGCAGCCAGATGGACACCCGCGACAAGGAGCTGAGCGAGAAAATCGCCGCCTACGACAAACTGGTCGACACCCCGGAAGGCCAGCAGCTGTATGACCAATTCAAAAAGACCTTCGCCGCGTATCGCAGCGGTATCGCTCAATCCTTTGCCCTCGCCGAGCAAGGCAAGCGTGATGAGTTGACCAGATTGTTGCTGGTCGACATGAAAACCGTCGTCGATGGCTCCGGCAAACAACTCAACGACCTGGCGGACCTGTTCGCCAAACAGGTCGCCGCCGAAAGCCAGAAGTCCGCTGCGCACTACGAAAACTCGCGCACGATCGTCAGTTTGTTTATCGCGTTGGCCGCGCTGGCCACGGTGGCACTGGCGATGATGCTCACTCGCAGTATCGTCCGCCCGCTGAGCAGTGCCGTGAGCGCAGCAGAAAGTGTCGCGCAGGGGGATCTGACCCGACCGATCGAAACCCAGGGCAACGATGAAGTCAGCCGTTTGCTCAAGGCACTGGCGACTATGCAGCAAAACCTGCGCGAGACGCTGCAAGGCATCAGCGGCTCGGCCACGCAACTGGCGACCGCTGCCGATGAACTCAATGCAGTGACACTCGACAGTACGCAGGGGCTGCAACAACAGAACAACGAGATCGAACAGGCCGCGACGGCTGTTAATCAGATGACGGCCGCAGTGGAAGAGGTCGCACGCAATGCGGTGTCGACGTCTGACGCGACCCGTCAATCCAGCGAGTCGGCGCATCTGGGGCAAGTGCGCGTCAGTGAGACCGCCACGGCCATCAACGCCCTGGCCAGCGATGTGCAACAGACTGGCGAACTGGTGCAATCACTGGCCAATCAATCGCAGGATATCGGCAAAGTGCTGGACGTGATTCGGGCGATTGCCGAGCAGACCAACCTGCTGGCGCTCAACGCGGCGATTGAAGCGGCACGGGCCGGTGAGAGTGGGCGCGGCTTTGCTGTGGTCGCTGATGAAGTGCGGGCGCTGGCCTATCGCACGCAGCAATCGACGCAGGAGATCGAGCAAATGGTTCAGGGCATGCGCAGCGGTTCGAGCCTGGCGCTGGATTCGATGCAGGCCAGTACCGCGCGGGCGACGACCACGCTGGCGCTGGCTGAGCGTGCCGGTGAGGCGCTGCAAACCATTACCGCGTCGGTGCACGAGATCCATGAGCGCAATCTGGTCATTGCCAGCGCTGCCGAAGAACAAGCGCAAGTCGCGCGGGAAGTGGACCGCAACCTGGTGAATATTCGGGATTTGTCGGTACGTTCTGCCGCAGGCGCCGACCAGACCAGTGCTTCCAGCCATGAATTGTCGCAACTGGCCAACGCCTTGCAGGGCATGGTGCGGCGTTTCCAGCTGTAAACAACCACACATAAAAAAGCCGCGTTTCTCGCAGGAGAAGCGCGGCTTTTTTCTGCCGATCAGGCGCCGTCTTGGTCTTTCAGGTGTTCGAACAGACCTTTCGGCATTTTCTTGCCATTGGCTTCAAAGTTGGCCTTCACGTTGTTGTAGGCCTCTTGCTCGTCGATAAAGCCGTCGTGGTTGGCGTCGATCTTGTCGAAGTCGGACTTCGGTGCGACTTTCAGAAATTCGGCGCGCGAGACCTTGCCGTCGCCATCGCTGTCGGTCTTGGCCATGGACGCATCGCCACACTTGCCTTCACCGCATTTGCCTTCTGGCGCTTTCACCGAGGTTTCCGCCGAGGCAACCATGTAGCCCTGTGCCAATGGCTGGGCGGCAAATACCGAGCCGGACAGCATCAAGCCGCCAGCCAGGGCTGCGCCGATCAGGCCAATGGATTGTTTACCGAGGGTCGAAGTACGAGACATTTACACTCTCCTGGTTGCACAACGCAACCACACGTTAAGGACAAAAGCCTGAGCGGGTGCGCTCGGGTGTGGCCATTAAGCGGTGGCGGTGTATCGCGTCTGTGTCGCGCAGCGGAAGAGTTTGTAAGCGAAGGTGGGGAAAACGAGGGGGGATACAGTACGAAACAGATCTTTCGATCAACACAAAACATTGTGGGAGCGAGCCGCCCGGAGCCGGCTCGCTCCCACAGGTTTTTTAGTGCAGTTTCAGACGTGGCTCGGTGCCACGGCCAATCTTGCTGCCCAGCATCAGCATTGCCGTGCGGAACGGCCCGTACAGCGCCATCTGGTGCATGCGATACAGCGACACGTAAAACATCCGCGCGAGCCAGCCTTCGAGCATCACGCTACCGGTCAGGTTGCCCATCAAGTTACCCACGGCCGAGAAGCGCGAGAGCGAAATCAGCGAGCCGTAGTCGGTGTACTTGTACTCCGGCAAGGTTTTGCCTTCGATGCGCAGTTTCAGCGACTTGGCCAGCAGCGATGCCTGTTGGTGCGCGGCTTGCGCCCGTGGCGGTACGTTGCGGTCCGAACCCGGTTGTGGGCAGGCCGCGCAGTCACCGAAGGCGAAGATATTTTCGTCGCGGGTGGTCTGCAGTGTTGGCAGCACTTGCAGCTGGTTGATGCGATTGGTTTCCAGGCCGTCGATGTCCTTGAGGAAGCCCGGTGCACGAATGCCTGCTGCCCAGACTTTCAGACTGGCCTTGATCTCATTGCCATCGGCGGTGATCAGGCTGTCGGCGGTCACTTCACTGACCGAAGCGTTGGTCATCACGTTGACCCCGAGTTTCTCCAGCGTCTTGTGCACCGGCCCGCTGATACGCTCCGGCAGGGCAGGCAACACCCGTGGCCCGGCTTCGATCAGGGTGATGTGCATGTTTTCCGGTTTGATCCGGTCCAGGCCATACGCCGCCAGTTCATGGGCGGCGTTGTGCAGTTCGGCCGCCAGTTCGACGCCGGTGGCACCCGCGCCGACAATTGCCACGCTGATCTGCTCGATCACATCGGTTTGCCCGGCATGGGCGCGCAGGTAGTGGTTGAGCAGTTGCTGGTGGAAGCGCTCGGCCTGTTTGCGGGTGTCGAGGAACAGGCAATGCTGCGCCGCGCCCTGGGTGCCGAAGTCGTTGGTGGTGCTGCCGACGCTGATCACCAGCGAGTCGTATGCCACTTCACGGGCCGGGACCAGCTCTACGCCATTTTCGTCGTAGGTCGCTGCCAGCTGGATTTTCTTCTGCGCGCGATCGAGCCCGCTCATGCGCCCCAGCTGGAACTCGAAGTGGTTCCATTTTGCCTGAGCGACATAGTTGAGTTCGTCTTCGGAGGAGTTCAGCGATCCGGCGGCCACTTCGTGCAGCAGCGGTTTCCAGATGTGTGTCAGGTTCGCGTCGACCAGCATCACACTGGCCGTGCCGCGTTTGCCCAGAGTCTTACCCAGACGGGTAGCCAACTCCAGACCGCCGGCGCCGCCGCCGACAATAACAATACGATGGGGCATGGGGATAACTCGCAAGGTTTTTAAAGGAAATCGGTGCGGTTACCCAAGCGAGCGCGAGGCAGCTCATAGCGTCAGGTAACTGATAAATCGGCTCAACAGGCCCAAACCAATGGTCACTGCCAGCACCAGCACCAGGAGCATCCACGGCCGGAAAGGCCGGCGCTCGACTCGGTGTTGGGACAGTTGCAGGTACTCTTCGACATGTTTCTGGTCTTCGGGGTTCAGGCGGCTGGTCATATTTGCCTCGTCAGGTAGACGTTGCTGAATGGGCAGAAGCTACAGCGGTTTTTATCCAGGGTTGAACGCAGCATAGCCGCTGTCCGGAACCGGCTCGACGCTCACTCGGTCTTCGAGGCGAATGATCCCGCTTTGTAGCACCCGCGCGGTAATTCCGCCATGCCCGCGCACCGCTTGAAAGGTGCCCGGACCGAGGTTGTTCTGCAGACGTGCGCACGGCTGGCACCAGCCCGTGGTTTCGAATATGGCCTGACCAATGCGAAAGCGCCGCCCTTTCAGGCTAAACAAATTGATTCCGCTGATGACGAGATTGCGCCGCAGATCTTCAGGCTTTACCGGATGATCGTCAGGGCGACCCATCAACGCGCTGATCACCGCCAGATGTTCCCACTGAATAAGCGTCACCTGTCGCGCGTTGCGCACACCGGGGCGCGCGTGATCGCCAGTCAATCCCGCTTCCAGCCGCGCCTCCACGGCATCGAGTTCGATCATCGGCCCGCGCGACTCGGGGCGCACACCAATCCAGCGGACGCACCCGGTCTGCGGTACATCGGCGATCAGTTGCTGAAGTGGCGTCACAGGCTGATTCCCACATCAAAGACAATGCTGCGACCGAGGTTGCTGCGCAGAAAGTCCGGCGCATCCGGGTGGGCGAACAACACACGGGCGAAGGTCGGGCCGACCAGGGACAGCGAGCGCCAGCCCTGACGCAGATATTCGGTAGGCGGTGGAAAATGGCTGTTCAGATCCAGTACTTCACGTTTGAGGCTGGCGAAGGCGATGATGTCCAGTTCGCCCAGATCCATGCCGCGTTCCTTGTAGTTGTGTGCTTTCTTGCGCAAGGTCGGTGCCAGTCGCAGCAGGAACTCGTTGGCCGGGATGCGTTTCGGCTTGGCTTCGCGGCGCACCAGCTGGCTCAGGGAAAAAGCGCTGCGTCGTCGCTGCAATTCATCGCGCCATTCGTCGTTGAGCCGGCGCCCCTCGTCGAGCACGAAGAAC
>NZ_QAIU01000564.1:0-2631 GCF_003061205.1 Pseudomonas sp. HMWF006 | reverse complement strand
CCGGCCGGGGCGAATTCGTCGGCGCGATAAGGAATGTTCAAGCCTTGCAGCAGGCGCTGGCAGACCCAACGCTCACGCTCCCATTTGCGGGCATTGGACAGAAAGGCGTTGGCCTGCTCGGCCGCGATGGTCAGCAGGCGTAAATAATCTGAGTCATCCATACGCCAAGCTTAGCGTTCAAATGCGACAAGCTGAAAGCGTTACGCGGCAAAGTGCATCAGTGGGCAGTGGAGAAGGGCGGTGTAGACTCATGGAAATTGATTATTTACGCCAAACCGTGAGGACTCATCGTGAAATTTCGCTGGCTGCTGCTGTTTGCTCTTTTTCCGCTGTTTGCCCATGCACTCGAAACCGGCGAGCGTCTTGCTCCCTGGACGTTACTCGATCAGTACGAGCAACCCTTCACCCTCGACAACAGCACCACCACGCTGCTGGTGGCGCGGGATATGGACGGCGCCAAGCTGATCAAGGAGGCGTTGAAGGATCAGCCCAAGGGCTATCTGGAGGCCCGTCACGCGGTGTTCGTTGCCGATATCCAGCGCATGCCGGCGCTGATTGCCAGAATGTTTGCCGTACCGGCCATGCGCGACTATCACTATCGGGTCATGCTTGATCGAGAAGGCCGGGTTGCGTCGCGCTATCCCGGCGCGGAAGGCCAGGTGTTGTGGTTGCAACTCAAGGACGGTCGATTGCTCGCGCAACGTGAGTACGCCAACGCGAGCGACCTGCGCGAGGCACTGGAGAAGGCGCGCCCATGATCGGCGTCGAGGTGCTGGCGACTGAGAGTCTGCTGCTGGGCTGGCTGATTTATCTGCCGGTGCTGCTTTGGGCGATCGTGCGGGCGCCGTGGGTCGAGTTGTTCAGCGACAGTCGGCGTCAGCATCTGCTGTTCGGCACCGTGTTTGCGTTGTTTCTGTTGTGGTTGATGCGCAGGGATTTCGACACGGGCGTGTCGTATCACTTCCTTGGCATGACGGCGGTGACGCTGTTGCTGGATTGGCCGCTGGCGATCGTCGGCGGGCTGGTGGCGCAAATCGGCCTGGTACTGCTCGGGCGTCAGGATCTCGCGGCGATGGGGGTCAATGGCGCCTTGTTCATTTTGCTGCCGGTGCTGGTTACCGAGTGCGTGGCGATCCTCGTCGAGCGTGCGCAGCCGCGCAATCCGTTCGTGTACATCTTCTGTTCCGGTTTTTTTGCCGCCGCGCTGTCAGCCCTGTTGTGCCTGATCCTGAGCCTGACGCTGCTGTGGTACGACGGCCTTTTCGCCATGCCGGAATGGCTTGAAGACTTCATCGGTTACCTGTGGCTGATCATTTTCCCAGAGGCGTTTATCAACGGCATGATCGTCAGTGCACTGGTGGTATTCAGCCCGGAATGGCTGGAGACCTTCAACCGCACCCGCTACCTTTCGGCGCCCTGGAAGGACGACGATCCGAAGTCTTGATCCACATCAAACCCGCTGCGTGCGGGAAATTTCATGCTCGCGCAAATCCCTTCAGGAGCAGCAGCATGAGTGTTTACGAGTGGGCGAGGCAGGAAACCCGGCAGAGTCTGGAAGTGGCGCAGGAAGTGGGTTTCGACCCTGGGTTGAGCCTGCGCGCCTTGCTCAGTGCGGTGGTGCAACAGAGCAAGGCCGTGCGCAACGCCGAAGACCTGGCCGACGAGTTGCGCTTTCTTGCGGAAAACCTCGACGACGATCAGGACTACGGCTTTATGCGCCCCTGATCGAATCAGTGACGCGGGTCGAAATCACCGGAAAACAGTTCGTCCTCGGCATCCGGTGCGACCGGAATCTTGTGTTCTTCCGACGCCCAGGCGCCGAGGTCGATCAGCTTGCAGCGATCGGAGCAGAACGGGCGAAACTTGTTCTCAGGGGTGAATTCCACGGGGGCGCCGCAGGTCGGGCAGTCAACGGTGGGGATCTGGCTCATGCTTGGCCTCCGGATAACGTCAGGTAAAAGTGATGCAGGCGCTCGACCTCGCTGTGCAGCCAGGCGAGGTCGCGGTCGTTGACCACCACATCGTCGGCGCGGCTCACACGGTCTTCGCGGCTCGACTGAGCCTTGAGGATCGCCTGAACCTGCTGCTCGCTGGTCTGGTCACGCTGCAAGGTGCGTTCGATCTGCAATTGTTGCGGGGCGTCGATCACCAGGATGCGCTGCGTCATCGCGTATTGCCCGGATTCGATCAACAACGGCGAAACCAGAATCGCGTAAGGCGATTTTGCCAGTGCCAGATGATGCGCGATTTCCTCGGCGATCAACGGATGCAGCAGGGCTTCGAGCCAGCGACGTTGCTCCGGCACTTCGAAGATGAGTTTGCGCAGGGCGGCGCGGTCCAGCGTGCCATCGGCCTGCAACACGCCGGGGCCGAAGTGTTCGGCAATCTTTGCCAGCGCTGGACGCCCCGGCTCAACTACCCAGCGTGCCGCGTGATCGGCGTCCACCACGTGGACACCCAGATCAATGAAGTGCTGGGCGGCAGCGCTTTTACCGCTGCCGATGCCACCGGTGAGGCCGAGAATCCAGGGTTTTTCCACAGGGGTATTCATTTCAAACCGACAAACTGCCAATAGAAGCCGGTTATTTGACCACCCCAGAGCAAGGCAATCCAGCCGGCAATGGCCAGATA
>NZ_QAIU01000563.1:0-1390 GCF_003061205.1 Pseudomonas sp. HMWF006 | reverse complement strand
GCGCACGGGCGATTCCCCGCAGTGAATTCGCGCGCTACCTGGCCAATCATCTGGATCAACCTCAACGTGCCACCTGGGTTTGCTGAGCGACTTTTGCGCGCGTGGCTTACACTTAATTCACCAGCTTATCCCGAGGGTTGATCATGACCGAGTTGGCGCGCCTCAAGTTCTATGCCACTCAGCCCCACTCTTGCAGTTATCTGCCCGAGGAGCAGGCGACGACCCTGTTTCTCGACCCGAGCCAGCCCATGGATGTGCATGTCTACGCAGACCTGTCGGAAATGGGCTTTCGTCGCAGTGGCGATCATCTGTATCGGCCGCATTGCCAGAACTGCAATGCGTGCGTACCTGCGCGCATTCCCGTGGCGCAGTTCATCCCCAATCGTCAGCAGAAGCGCATTTTCAAACGCAACGCCGACCTGCAGGTGCGTCCGGCCAAGCCCAAGTTCAGCGAAGAATATTTCGATCTGTACCAGCGCTATATCGAACAACGTCACGCCGACGGCGACATGTACCCGCCCAGCCGTGATCAATTCTCGACATTTCTGGTCCGCGACCTGCCCTTCTCGCGCTTTTACGAGTTCCGTCTCGACGGACGGTTGCTCGCCGTGGCGGTCACCGATTTACTGCCAAACGGCTTGTCGGCGGTGTACACCTTCTACGAACCCGCCGAAGAACGCCGCAGCCTTGGCCGTTTTGCCATCTTGTGGCAGATCGCCGAAAGCCATCGCCTCGGGCTTGAAGCGGTGTACCTCGGTTACTGGATCAAAAACTGCAAAAAGATGAACTACAAGACGCAATATCGCCCCATCGAATTGCTGATTAATCAGCGCTGGGTTGTCCTGAACTAAACCCAAGCCCTAAACCCCTTGGCGTAAACCCCATTTTTCGGGCACAATGCACGCCGCTTTTGCCTGGCGCAGTTGCACCGGGCCATTCATTGGATACCGAGGGCTTTACTGCATGTCGAAAGAAGACAGCTTCGAAATGGAAGGCACTGTCGTCGACACCCTGCCCAACACCATGTTTCGCGTGGAGTTGGAAAATGGGCACGTCGTAACCGCGCATATTTCCGGCAAGATGCGCAAGAACTACATTCGTATTCTTACCGGTGACAAAGTGCGCGTCGAGCTGACGCCCTATGACTTGAGCAAAGGGCGCATTACTTACCGCGCTCGTTAATCAAGTCAATACAGAACGCCCGGTTTATACCGGGCGTTTTTGTTTGTCTGGGATTTGGGTTTTTTGGGCATATCCGTAGCTGCGGGTGCTGCCGCTGGCGGTTTCGTTCTTACAGCGGGTCACCTTTTCCAAACGCCGAAAAGGTAACCCAAAAGGCTTTGCCCCGGCGTACGGCACTTCGCTGAGGCTCAGTGTTCCCTCGCTACGG
>NZ_QAIU01000008.1:0-1561 GCF_003061205.1 Pseudomonas sp. HMWF006 | reverse complement strand
ATATAGGCCAGCGTGATCCCCAACCCGATCATCGCCCAGCCGCCCGCGCCCCACGTCCACTCACTCAACAACCCCAGCACACTCATCACTGCACATCCCCCATAAGCCTGAGATGACTTTAGCCAGCGCCAGGCGTTGCGACTAATATGTTCAAAGCCGCTTACTCATCTCGAAAAGGCATACCTCGTGCTCTCGACCCGTCAACTGCGCTACTTCGTGGAAATTGCCGAATGCGGCAGTTTCAGTGCGGCCGCTGAACGTCTGTTTATCGCGCAATCGGCGCTGAGCCGGCAGATCAAGGACATGGAAACCCGCCTGCAAACGCCGCTGTTCGAGCGCACCGCGCGCCAGCCACGGCTCACGGCGGCAGGTGAGGCATTGTTGCCGCGAGCCAGAAACCTGCTCAATGAACTGAGCAAAGCCTGCGCGATGACAACCGAAGTCGGCACCGGCCAGCGGGGCACGTTGCGCCTGAGTCACTCGAGCACCGTGTCGATCAGCGGACATTTATTACGTCGGATCAGCACTTATCTCGATCAGCAGCCCGGCGTATCGCTGGACCTCGGCAAGCTGTCCTCCGAGGCGCAGCTTGAAGAGCTGGCTGAAGGACGTCTCGACGTTGGCCTGCTGCGCCTGCCGGTATTGCGTCAGCGTGAAGGGATTCAGGTGGCGCCGGTATTCACCGAACGCCTGCTGCTGGCGGTGCCGAACGATCATCGCCTGGCCGATTCGGCCTCTGTCGAACTGGTGCAACTGCGAGACGAGGCGTTCATCTCGATCCCTCATCCCCAGCGCGGCGGGCTCAGCTATCTGTGTGCCGACCTGTGCATGCGCCAGGGCTTTTTCCCCAAAGCGGCGCGGGTGATGTCGCGCAAGACCACTCAGCTGCAATTGATCCAGGCCGGATTCGGCATCGCCCTGCTGCCTGAGTCCATGCAGGAGATCGCGCCGCCCGGCGTACGATTTCTCCCGTTGACTGATGCCGATTGCCAAAGCACCGTCGCCCTCGCCTATCGCCAAAATCCCACCCCGCTGATCCACCACTTCATCCAGGCTTTCAGCAATCCCCCATGTGGGAGCGAGCCTGCTCGCGAATGCGGACTGTCAGCCACTGAAGATGTCGAAGGATAAGACGCTTGCGCGAGCAGGCTCGCTCCCACAATTGGATTTGTGGTGATTCATGGAGATTGATCAGCAAATGCCTTTAAACTGCGCCCCATGATTAAAGATCCCTTTTCAAGGCTCGGCCTTGACCGCGAAGTCCTGACCGTCAGCCAGCTCAACGGCCGCGCGCGGGTGTTGCTCGAAGACGTGTTCAGCAACATCTGGGTCGAAGGCGAAATCTCCAACCTCGCCCGCCCGGCGTCCGGCCATGTGTATTTCACCCTCAAGGACAGCGGCGCGCAGGTGCGTTGCGCGCTGTTCCGGCAGAACGCGGCGCGGGTGCGCCAGGCGCTGAAGGACGGCCTGGCCGTGAAGGTACGCGGCAAGGTTTCGCTGTTCGAAGGCCGCGGCGACTATCAACTGATTCTCGACACCGTCGAACCGGCCGGTGATGGCG
>NZ_QAIU01000562.1:6460-8564 GCF_003061205.1 Pseudomonas sp. HMWF006 | reverse complement strand
CACCAAAGCGGTGGTCACCGATTTCACGACGGATGCACCGACCATCATCAGCGGTAGCCATAACCTCAGCGCTTCGGCGAGTAACGGCAATGACGAGAACTTTCTGATCATTCGCGGCGACACTGACCTGGCCGACCGCTACGGCCTGGAACTGCTGCGGTTCTACGAGCATTACCGGTTTCGTTATTTCGCGAAAAAACTGGAGCTGAAGCAGGTGAGTCCGTTGGCGGTGGATGACCGTTGGACCAACGATTATTACGTGGAGGGGGATTTGCGGCAGTTGTCGCGGTTGCGTTTTGCCGGACGCTGATGCGTTGTTCGTTAGACCCTCATCGCCAGCAGGCTGGCTCCCACAGTGCTCCGTGTTATTCGCACGATTCCTTGCAGGAGCCAGCCTGCTGGCGATGAGGGCCGCGAGAACAATGCATCTCCCCGGCTGATACAGATTTTGAAATGATTTTGCGCTGTAGGAATTGTCGCCAGAGACTGTACGCTCCAAGGCCATTTTTCATTCAGGATTTGCATGAACACCCTCTCGGAGCCTCCCAGTCGTACCTTCTCCTCGCGCCGTGGCGCGGTCTTGACGCACTCGCAGCATCCGGTTTTCCGACTCCCGACTATTGTTGACAACGCGGCTGCAGAGCCTTCGCGTTGCGCTTTGCCGTGTCCGGCAGCCTGAATTCACTGAAGAGAGATCGAGACATTTTATGGAATGGTTAGCGGATCCCACGGCCTGGTTAGGCTTGTTGACTCTGATCGTGCTGGAACTGGTACTGGGTATCGACAACCTGGTGTTCATCGCAATTCTTGCGGACAAGTTGCCGCCGCATCAGCGTGACCGCGCGCGGATCATCGGTTTGTCCCTGGCGCTGATCATGCGTCTGGGCCTGTTGGCGAGTATTTCCTGGTTGGTGACCCTGACGCAGCCTTTGTTCGAAGTGTTCGGCAAGAGCTTCTCCGGCCGTGACCTGATCATGTTGTTCGGCGGCGTGTTCCTGTTGTTCAAGGCGACGATGGAGTTGCATGAACGGCTGGAAGGCCATGTCGGCGAGCGCTCGACCAACACGGCGTATGCGTTGTTCTGGCCTATCGTCGCGCAGATCGTGGTGCTGGATGCGGTGTTCTCGCTGGATGCGGTGATTACCGCCGTGGGCATGGTCGATGAACTGGCCGTGATGATGATTGCGGTGATCATTTCGATCGGCCTGATGATCGTCGCGAGCAAGCCGCTGACACGCTTCGTCAACGCCCACCCGACGGTGATCATGCTGTGTCTGGGCTTCCTGATGATGATCGGCTTCGCCCTGACCGCTGAGGGTCTGGGTTTCCACATCCCGAAAGGTTACTTGTACGCCGCTATTGGTTTCTCGATCTTGATCGAGGTGTTCAACCAGGTTGCCCGCGCCCGGCGCAAGCGTTCGATGCAGGGCCTGCGCCCCATGCGTGAGCGCACGGCACACGCGGTGATGCGCTTGCTCGGCGGGCGCAAGCTGGCGGTCGAGGAGGTCGGCGAAGAGATTTCCGACCTGCTGGATAACGGTGATGTGCCAAGCGCGGAGCTGTTCGACCGTCGCGAACGGGTGATGATCAGCGGCGTCTTGCAACTGGCCGAGCGGCCGATCCGTGGCTTGATGACCGTGCGTGCCGACGTCGACACCATCGACCTTGCCGATGACGCTGAGGCGATTCGAACAAAGTTGATGCATTCGTCCTATTCGCGCCTGCCGTTGATTCGCAACGGTGCGGTGGATGAACCGCTGGGCTTCGTGCACAAGAAGGAACTGCTCAAGGAGTACCTGGCCGGCAACGAGCCGAACCTGGAACATCTGGTGCGCAAGTCCATCAACCTGCTCGACAGTTATTCGATCCTCAATGCGCTGGAACAAATGCGCGCGGCTTCGACCCACATCGCCTTTGTGGTCAACGAGTTCGGCGACTTTGTCGGTGTGCTGACCATGACCGACATCCTTGAGTCGATTGCCGGCGAGTTGCCTGATGCCAGCGAAGTCGAGGGTCCGGACGTGATCGAAGAGCGGGGCGGGTTTGTGGTCAGCGGTGCGTTGAATCTGACGCGCGTGCGCCAGCTCACTGGTTTCTGCGCTGC
>NZ_QAIU01000562.1:1320-6440 GCF_003061205.1 Pseudomonas sp. HMWF006 | reverse complement strand
GGTGTTGCTGACGCGTCACCCGATCTGAACCATCGTTGTAAGCGCAGGAGCTGCCGCAGCCCGTGGCAGCTCCTGCACCGATGACGGTGTGAGTGAAATCCGCTGCATCACACCGCCCCTGTGCGAGCGGGCTCGCCCGCGAAAGCGATTCGTCCGCCGCAACAACGCTGCGGGAAAAATACCCAGCGATCCAGCCTTCCATCGTTAACGCTTCACGGCACCTTCAGGAAAAGTTCCACCGTGGTGCACGCGTGATCGTGCGCAGTGTGCGCAGCGTCTGGCGCAACCAGGCCAGGTCATGCGGGCGTTTGCGCGCAGGGGCAGGAGCCTTGATCTTGCCGATGTGCTGGGCGAAGTCCTGTGCCAGCGTTTCTTCGGTGCCGATGCCTTTGAGCCGCTTCAGCAGTTTGCCGTCCTTGTAGAACAGCACTGTAGGCGTGCCGGTAACCAGTGGATGGCGCGGCGATTGACTGGTGTTGAGCATGTAAATGTTTGCCCGGAGCCGATACGGTTCGGCTACCTCACGAAACACCGGCCCGGCCCACTCGCAGGCGGGGCAGTGTTCATTGGCGAAATACAGAATCACCGGGCGCCAGGTTTTCAGGGCTTTGCGGTAAGTGGGCGGTAGTTCGGCGAAAGGGATGTTCACACTCATGACGGTCTCCTTGTCGGGTGCTGCGTGTTCTGTCGACCGTAAGCCAGACTGACCCGTCCGGCTACTGTCAGAGCTGACAGGTGCACATTGTGTTTTTTTGTGCAGGCTGCCCCGAAATGTGGCCCGAATACCCTCTATGTGTGGCCAACGGTAGCGTGTCCTCATGACCCCGCGCGTAACACTGCACCGGGCCTTATCTGCATCCCTTTGATTTTGCAGATCTTTCAAACCATTACAGATTCCCCGCCGATCCTGTGGCACACTTTCTGCTGTCTATTCCGTAGTAACAAACCGAGTTCCGGTATAGCGGAATAAACAACTTCTGGAGTGCTTGCCATGCATCGCCGACCTTCCTTGTTCAAAGCGTGTGTTTTTGTTCTCGCGGCTTCGTCCGCTGTCATGGGTATGGCCCAGGCAGCCGACAGCAAGCTCGACAGTGTGCTGGCCCGTGGAAAACTGATTGTCGGTACTGGCAGCACGAATGCTCCGTGGCACTTTCAAGGTGCAGACGGCAAGTTGCAGGGCTTTGATATCGACATCGCCCGGATCGTGGCCAAGGGGCTGTTCAATGATCCGGGCAAGGTCGAATTCGTGGTGCAGTCGTCGGATGCGCGGATTCCCAATCTGCTGACCGACAAGGTCGACATGAGCTGCCAGTTCATCACCGTGACCGCCAGCCGCGCTCAACAGGTGGCGTTCACCCTGCCGTACTACCGCGAGGGTGTCGGCCTGCTGCTGCCGGCCAACAGCAAGTACAAGGAAATCGAAGACCTGCAGGCCGCCGGCGACAGCGTCACCGTGGCCGTGTTGCAAAACGTCTATGCCGAAGAACTGGTGCATCAGGCGCTGCCCAAAGCCAAGGTCGATCAGTACGACAGCGTTGACCTGATGTATCAGGCGGTGAACTCCGGTCGCGCCGATGCGGCCGCCACCGACCAGTCTTCGGTCAAATACCTGATGGTGCAGAACCCGGGTCGCTACCGCAGCCCGACCTACGCCTGGAGCCCGCAGACTTACGCATGCGCAGTGAAGCGCGGCGATCAGGACTGGCTGAACTTCGTCAACACGGCGTTGCATGAAGCCATGACCGGTGTCGAATTCCCGACTTACGCGGCGTCGTTCAAACAATGGTTCGGTGTCGATCTACCGTCGCCGGCCATCGGTTTTCCCGTCGAATTCAAATGATCCCGTGAGAGCGGGGCGCCTGCATCGCCCCGCTCAAGGTACTGCTGACCATGAACTATCAGTTGAACTTTGCCGCCGTGTGGCGCGATTTCGACACCTTGCTGGCGGGGCTCGGTCTGGGCCTTGAACTGGCGCTGGTGTCGATCGCCATCGGCTGCGTGATCGGCCTGCTGATGGCGTTTGCCTTGCTGTCGAAGCATCGCGCCTTGCGGGTACTGGCCTCGGTGTACGTCACGGTGGTGCGTAACACGCCGATTCTGGTGTTGATTCTGTTGATCTACTTTGCACTGCCGAGCCTGGGCATCCGTCTGGACAAAATCCCGTCGTTCATCATCACCCTGTCGCTGTATGCCGGGGCGTACCTGACCGAAGTGTTCCGTGGCGGTTTGCTGAGCATTCCCAAAGGGCAGCGCGAAGCGGGGCTGGCCATCGGTCTCGGTGAATGGCAGGTCAAGGCTTACGTGACGGTGCCGGTGATGCTGCGCAACGTCTTGCCGGCGCTGTCGAACAACTTCATCTCGCTGTTCAAGGACACCTCGCTGGCCGCTGCGATTGCAGTGCCGGAGCTGACCTATTACGCGCGCAAGATCAATGTCGAAAGCTACCGGGTGATCGAAACCTGGCTGGTGACCACGGCGTTGTATGTCGCGGCCTGTTACCTCATTGCCATGCTGCTGCGTTACCTCGAGCAGCGTCTGGCGATTCGCCGATAGGAGGCCGCGATGTACGAATCCCCGAGTTGGTTGCATGAGTTGTGGGTGGCGCGCGAGCCGTTGTGGCAAGGCTTTTTGACCAGTGTGCAGGTGTCGGCACTGGCGATTCTGCTCGGCACGATGGTCGGTGTGGTCGCGGGTCTGGTGCTGACCTACGGCAAATTCTGGATGCGCGCGCCGTTTCGTTTTTACGTCGACCTGATTCGCGGCACGCCGGTGTTTGTGCTGGTGCTGGCGTGCTTCTACATGGCGCCGGCACTGGGCTGGCAGATCAGCGCGTTTCAGGCCGGCGCCCTGGGCCTGACGCTGTTCTGCGGCTCGCACGTGGCCGAGATCGTTCGTGGCGCGTTGCAAGCGTTGCCCCGTGGGCAGATGGAAGCGAGCAAGGCGATCGGCCTGACGTTCTACCAATCCCTCGGCTACGTGCTGTTGCCTCAGGCGCTGCGGCAGATCCTGCCGACCTGGGTCAACTCGTCCACCGAAATCGTCAAGGCCTCGACCTTGCTCTCGGTGATCGGCGTGGCCGAATTGTTGCTCAGTACTCAACAGATCATCGCCCGGAACTTCATGACCCTGGAGTTCTACCTGTTCGCCGGTTTTCTGTTCTTCGTCATCAACTACGGCATCGAATTACTCGGCCGGTACATTGAAAAGCGGGTGGCCCTGCCATGACTCAAGCTCAAGTTTCCTCACAGAATCAGGCGTTGCTGGACATTCGCGGCCTGCACAAACAATACGGTGCGGTGGAAGTGCTCAAGGGTGTCGATCTGAGCATGCAGCGCGGCAACGTCGTGACGTTGATCGGTTCCAGCGGATCGGGCAAGACCACACTGTTGCGTTGCGTGAACATGCTCGAAGAGTTCCAGGGCGGGCAGATCCTGCTTGACGGCGAATCCATCGGCTACGACGAGGTCAACGGCAAACGCGTGCGGCATGCCGAGAAAGTCATCGCCCGCCATCGCGCAATGACTGGCATGGCGTTCCAGCAATTCAACCTGTTCCCGCATTTGACGGCGTTGCAGAACGTCACCCTGGGTCTGCTCAAGGTGAAGAAAATGCACAAGGACGAAGCCGTGGTGCTCGCCGAAAAATGGTTGGAGCGCGTCGGCCTGCTACAGCGGCGCAATCACTTTCCCGGGCAGTTGTCCGGCGGTCAGCAACAGCGCGTGGCGATTGCCCGGGCGATCGCGATGAACCCGAGCCTGATGCTGTTCGACGAAGTCACCTCGGCGCTGGACCCGGAGTTGGTCGGCGAAGTGCTGAACGTGATCAAGGGCCTGGCCGAAGACGGCATGACCATGTTGCTGGTGACCCACGAAATGCGTTTCGCCTTCGAGGTCTCGGACAAGATCGTGTTCATGAATCAGGGGCGGATCGAAGAGCAGGGGCCTCCCAAGGAACTGTTCGAACGCCCGCAATCGCCGCGTCTGGCGGAGTTTCTCAAAAGCACGCGGTTTTAATCTGTTGTTTTGTAATCAGGAGAAATACCCATGAGCATTACGCGTTACGGCACCGGCAGCACCGCCGCCGGCGGTCAGCCACGTCCCTTCGCTCGCGCTGTTGAGGCGGATGGCTGGCTGCATGTGTCCGGCCAGGTGCCGGCGGTGGATGGAGAGATCATCGTTGGTGGCATCGTCGAGCAGACCCACCAGACCATGAAGAACCTGATCGCGATTCTCGAAGAGGCCGGTTATGGCCTCGAAGACGTGGTGCGTGCCGGCGTGTGGCTGGACGATCCGAGGGATTTCAGCAGTTTCAACAAGGTCTTCGGCGAGTACTTCAAACCTGAGCACGCCCCGGCGCGAGCCTGTGTGCAGGCGAGCATGATGGTCGATTGCAAGGTCGAGATCGACTGTATCGCTTACAAGAAGAAGGCCTGAACCGAGGTGACCCTATCGCGAGCAGGCTCACTCCTACCGTTGGAATACGTTGTCGTGTAGGAGCGAGCCTGCTCGCGAAAGCGATCTAACCGTCGACACCGGACTCTCGGTAAACTCCCGGCACTTTCATTGGGAATTGAAGACATGACCGAAGACACCATCAAACGCCGGGCCCGTGGTCTGGACCGGGCGTTCGATATCCTCGATTTCCTCAAGGAAATCGGCCAGCCGCTGCGTCCGAACGACATCGCCAACGGCATCGGCAGCCCGAAATCCACGGTCTACGAACTGGTGGCGTCACTGCTGGAGCGACGGATTCTGGAGCCGGTGGGCAAGGACGGTCACGTTTATCTCGGCCGGCAGTTGTATTTTCTCGGGCAGGCGCACCTGCGTCATTTCGACCTCAGCCGCGAGGCCGATCACGCCTTGCAGGAGATCGTCAGCCAGACCCGGGAAACCGCGCAGATGTGCTTGCTTAACGGGCGCAAGTACACGGTGGCGCTGATGAAGGAGGGCGAGCGGCATTTCCGCATTTCTTCCGATATCGGTGAAAACGCGCCGATCCCGTGGACCGCGTCCGGGCGCCTGCTGCTCGCCCATTTGAGCGACCAACAGATCATCGACTTGATCGACGAAGACGATTTCATCCTGCCCGACGGCGAGCGTCTGCCGCTGGAACGTTTTCTG
>NZ_QAIU01000562.1:0-1289 GCF_003061205.1 Pseudomonas sp. HMWF006 | reverse complement strand
GCCGGCCTCGATGGCTTCTTCTCGTTCGACAGCGTCGCCGACACCTTTACCCATTGCTTCGCCGCCCCGGTCAAAGACGCCAACGGCGTGGCCATTTGCACCCTGTGCATCGTCGCCCCTCGGGCCGATGCGAAGAACAATTACAACGACTATCGCCGGGTGTTGATCGAGAGCGCCAATAGCCTCGCCCGACGAATCAACGAATAAGCGCGGCTGCCTGCGGCCGCGACAGTGAGGAGTTCGACCATGACGACTGCCATCAATTCTGCTGTGGAAAAGGGCGATGCCGCGATCGGCGCGCATCTGGTGCGTGACGTCAGCCTGCCGGCCCTGGTGCTGCACCGCGAGGCGCTGGAGCACAACATTCGCTGGATGCAGACATTCGTCAGCGACAGCGGGGCGCAGCTGGCGCCCCACGGCAAGACCAGCATGACTCCAGCGCTGTTCAAACGACAGCTTGACGCGGGCGCCTGGGGCATCACCCTGGCCAGTGCGACCCAGACCCGCGCGGCTTATGCCCACGGCGTACGTCGGGTGTTGATGGCCAATCAGTTGGTCGGTACGCCGAACATGGCGCTGATCGCCGATCTGCTGGCTGATCCGACGTTCGATTTCTACTGCATGGTCGATCACCCGGACAACGTCGCCGATCTCGGCGCCTACTTCGCCTCGCGCGGGGTGAAGCTGAACGTGATGATCGAGTACGGCGTGGTCGGCGGTCGTTGCGGTTGCCGCAGTGAGGCGCAAGTTATCGCGCTGGCCAAGGCGATTAACGCCCAACCGGCGTTGGCCCTGACCGGCATCGAAGGTTACGAAGGCGTGATTCACGGCGACCACGCGGTCAGCGGCATTCGCCAATTCGCCGCGTCGCTGGTGCGCCTGGCGGTGCAACTGCAGGACAGCGGCGCATTCGCCATTCCCAAGCCGGTCATCACCGCGTCGGGTTCGGCCTGGTACGACCTGATCGCCGAATCGTTCGAAGCGCAGAACGCAAGCGGACGCTTTCTCAGCGTGCTGCGTCCGGGCAGTTACGTGGCCCATGACCACGGCATCTACAAAGAGGCGCAGTGCTGCGTGCTCGACCGTCGCAGTGACTTGCACGAGGGTTTGCGTCCGGCGCTGGAGGTCTGGGCGCATGTGCAGTCGTTGCCGGAGCCGGGGTTCGCGGTGATTGCCCTGGGCAAGCGCGACGTGGCGTTTGATGCCGGTTTGCCGGTGCCGTTGCTGCGTTACAAGGCCGGCATTGTGCCGGCGGTGGGCGATGACGTGGGCGCGTGCAAGGTCACGGC
>NZ_QAIU01000561.1:11227-14186 GCF_003061205.1 Pseudomonas sp. HMWF006 | reverse complement strand
GGCCGGCAGGGCCACCGCCGATGATGGCGACGTGAGCGGGGAGGCGGGCAGAAGTCTGGGTCATGGCGTGCGCTGCGGTATGGCGGGATAGGGCGCGCATTCTAACAGCGCAGATCCCTCGTAGGAGTGAGGTAGTTCGAGATGTTGGTCAAAAAACAGCCATTGCGCTGTAAGCCATGCTTGCTGTGGTCTGTAGTCCCTTTCACTCAGGTTATCCACAGGCCGTTCCACAGCCATTGTGGGTAACGCAGCACAACTCAATGACAGCCGTGTGACTGCCAGACCCGTTGCGCGCTGTGATGCAGGATGCCGTGGCGACGGGCGAGGGCGTGGCGATCCTTGCTGTAACCGCCGCCAATCACACCGACCACCGGGATATCGCGACCCAGGCAATGGCGCATCACGCGTTCATCGCGGGCGGCGACCCCTTCGTCGGTCAGTTGCAGGTATCCGAGGGCATCGTCCTTGTGCACATCGACGCCGGCGTCGTACAGCACCAGGTCCGGTTGGTACAGCGGCAGCAGATAGTTGAGCGCGTCATCCACAACCTGCAGATAGTCGGCATCGCCCATGCCTTTGGGCAGCGGAATGTCCCAATCGCTTTCGGCCTTGCGTGCAGGAAAGTTCTTCTCGCAGTGCAGGGAAACGGTAATCGCCTCCGGCGTGTCGTGGAGAATCCGCGCGGTGCCATCGCCCTGGTGCACGTCGCAGTCAAAGATCAGCACGCGATTGACCCGACCGCTTTGCAGCAGGTAGTGGCTGATGATCGCCAGGTCATTGAAGATGCAGAAACCGGCCGGGTAATCGTAATGGGCGTGATGGGTGCCGCCGGCCAGGTGACAGGCCAGGCCATGCTCCAGGGCTTTCTCCGCCGCCAGAATCGAACCGCCCACCGCACGCACGGTGCGTCGCGCCAGGGCTTCGTTCCACGGCAGGCCAAGACGCCGCTGGTCTTCGCGGGACAACTCGCCGCTCATGTAGCGTTCGATATAGCGACGGTCATGGGCGAGGGCGAGGATGTCGTTGGGGCAGATCTGCGGGCGCAGCAGATCGGCGTCGCGGGTCAGGCCACTGTCGACGAGGTGATCGCGCAGCAGCCGAAACTTGTCCATCGGGAAGCGGTGGTCCGCCGGGAACTCGGGGCTGTAGTCGTCGTGGTAGATCAGCGGCAGTGGCATGGCGATTTCATGTAGGAAACGTTTGTAAGAGTGAAGGATCCTACCAGCGATGTAGACTTGCGGCATGGAAACGGAGGGGCACGATGGAGCCGATACTGGAACTGCAAAGCGCACGCCTGCTGATGCGACAGTGGCAGGACGAAGATTTGCCGGCATTTGCGGCGATGTGTGCCGATCCGCAAGTGATGCGTTATTTTCCGGCAGCGCTGAGCCGTCTGGAAAGTGCGGCACTGATAGGCCGCGTGCGCGGGCATTTTGCCGAGCACGGTTTTGGCTTGTGGGCGCTGGAGCGCAAGGACAGCGGCGAATTCATCGGTTTCACCGGGCTCGGTGTGGTCGGTTTCGATGCGCCGTTTACGCCTGCGGTGGAAATCGGCTGGCGGCTGGCCAAGGAGCACTGGGGGCTGGGTTATGCCAGTGAGGCGGCGTGGACGGCTCTGCGCTGCGGCTTTGACCGGCTGGCGCTGAAAGAGATCGTGTCTTTCACCGCGCAATCCAATCTGCCCTCGGAGAAGGTCATGCAGGCAATCGGCATGCATCACGCGCCGGAGGATGATTTCGATCACCCCAAACTTGCCGCCGATCATCCGCTACGACGACATGTGCTGTATCGCATCACCCGGGAGCAATGGCTGCAGACCTTGCATGGCTAAGCCGACACGGACGTTTACAATGGCGCGACAGTGGCTCGCGCCAGAACCTGAATTGCCCGCCGCAGCCAAGACTGCGCGGCATAGCTTTGTGTGAGGAGAGTCTGAATGAGCCAAGTGTTGGAAGATCTGGTCGACTTGCTGACCCTGGAACCGATCGAAGAAAACCTGTTCCGCGGCCGTAGCCAGGATCTGGGTTTCCGTCAGTTGTTCGGGGGTCAGGTACTCGGTCAGTCGCTGTCGGCGGCCAGTCAGACCGTTGAAGAGGCGCGTCACGTGCATTCGATGCACGGCTACTTCCTGCGTCCGGGCGATGCCAAGTTGCCGGTGGTGTATTCGGTTGATCGCGTGCGCGATGGCGGCAGCTTCAGCACTCGCCGGGTGACCGCGATCCAGAAGGGCCATCCGATCTTCACCTGCAGCGCCTCGTTTCAGTACGACGAAGCAGGCTTCGAGCACCAGAGCCAGATGCCGGTGGTGGTCGGCCCGGAGAACCTGCCGTCGGAGCTGGAACTGACCCAACAGCGCGCACACCTGATTCCGGAACACATGCGCGAAAAACTGCTGTGCCCGAAACCGATCGAAGTGCGCCCGGTCACCGAAAAAGACCCGTACAACCCGCAGCCGGCCGATCCGGTGAAATACGTGTGGTTCCGCGCCGACGGTGCGCTGGCCGATATTCCGGCGCTGCACAAATACCTGCTGGCCTACGCCTCGGACTTCGGCCTGTTGACCACCTCGATGCTGCCGCACGGTAAATCGGTCTGGCAGAAAGACATGCAGGTCGCCAGCCTCGATCACGCGCTGTGGTTCCACAACGACTTGCGCGCCGATGACTGGTTGCTCTACGCGATGGACAGTCCGTGGGCCGGCAACTCCCGTGGTTTTTCCCGTGGCAGCGTGTACAACCGGGCCGGTCAACTGGTGGCGTCGGTCACTCAGGAAGGCTTGATTCGTCACCGCAAGGACTGGGCATGAGCCTGAGCGATGTGAAGCACTGGGTGTTCGACATGGACGGCACGCTGACCGTCGCCGTGCATGACTTTGCGGCGATCCGCGTGGCGCTGGCGATTCCGCCGCAGGACGACATCCTCACTCATCTTGCGGCATTGCCGGCAGATGAAGCGGCGG